>JBGCFX010000089.1:0-8809 GCA_045110395.1 Polaribacter sp. | reverse complement strand
GATTTAGGATGGAGACCTCATGGAGAACACGTAGGACAAACAGGGAAACCAGTTGCATCTAATTTATATATTGCTATCGGTATTTCTGGAGCTATTCAACATTTGGCTGGTATAAACGCTTCTAAAGTAAAAGTGGTTATTAACACAGATCCAGAAGCTCCATTTTTTAAAGCTGCAGATTATGGTATTGTTGGAGATGCTTTTGATGTTGTGCCAAAATTAATCGAAAAATTAAAAGCTTTTAAATCTGCTTAATCATTTGGGCGTGCCCAAATTATTTCTAGATTCATATCTAAAACCTATCAGAAGTTAAATTTTTGATAGGTTTTTTTATTAGCTCATATGTATCCAAAATAATTTCGTCAGGCTTTCAGCACTCGCTTCTCGCTAAAAAAAAAGCGAGAGAGCTCAGACAAATGCTTCAATCCTTCACGCAAGTCTACTCATTAAATTCAGTTTTTTTAAAGAAATATCAGTTTTTAAGCTATTATTTTTATTAAATTGTGCCCTCTAAAAAGTTTTATAAAAACTTTTTAGTTTTACGTAAATAAATTTATGAGTTTAATACAACTAACTATAAAAGGTATTTCTTACAGTCAAACTCAAAGTGGCGCTTATGCTTTGGTTTTAAGCGAAATGGGAGGTACAAGAACATTGCCTATAATTATTGGTGCTTTCGAAGCACAATCTATAGCCATTGCTTTAGAAAAAGAAATAAGACCACCAAGACCCTTAACACACGATTTATTTAAAACATTATCAGACCGTTTTTTAATTACAGTAAAAGAGGTAATTATTCATAAATTGGTTGATGGTGTTTTCTTTTCTAGTTTAGTTTGCGAAAGAGATGGAGTAGAAGAAGCCATAGATACAAGAACTTCAGATGCTATTGCTATTGCAGTAAGATTTAAGGCACCTATTTACGCTTATGAAAATATTTTAGAAAAAGCAGGAATCTTTCTAAAAATAGAAGAAGAACTTTCTATTACAGAAACTCCTGAATCTGAAAAAATTGACTTAGAGTTAGAAGAACTCGCAATAAAAGAAAAAACATCATTTTCTAGTCTATCTTTAAAACAATTAAACAACCAGTTAAATACTGCAGTCGCAAATGAAAATTACGAATTGGCAGCAAAAATTAGAGACGAAATAAGTAAACGCTCTTAAAATCATTTCCAATATGAAAAAAATACTAATTGTCGTTTTCTGCTTATTATCAGTATCTATATTTTCTCAAAACCCAGAAACAGCGAATCTATCAACAGAAATTTTACCAAGTCAAGGTTTTTCTTTTGGAAGTTTATGGAGAGGTGCTTTAGGGATGTTTTCCCTAATTATTATAGCCTTTTTATTTAGTGCAAATAAAAAAGCCATCGACTGGAAAAAAGTAGGTATTGGATTAGCCTTACAGTTAATAATAGCAGTTGGAGTTTTAAAAGTAGAATTTATTCAAATCATTTTTGAATTTGTTGGAGGGATTTTTATTGAAATGCTAGAATATACTAAGGCTGGAAGTAAGTTTTTATTCGGAGATATGATAGATTTGAAAAAATCTCCTTATATTTTTGCTTTTCAAGTACTACCAACTATTATTTTCTTTTCTGCGTTAACCTCTTTATTCTTTTATTTAGGAATTATTCAAAAAGTAGTAAAATTATTAGCAATTGTTTTATCTAAATTTTTAGGAATTTCTGGTATGGAAAGTCTTTCTGTAGCAGGAAATATCTTTTTAGGGCAAACAGAAGCACCACTATTGATAAAAGCTTATTTAGAAAAAATGAATAAGTCAGAAATGCTTTTGGTAATGATTGGAGGAATGGCAACTGTAGCTGGCGCAGTTTTGGCAGCTTACATTGGCTTTTTAGGTGCTGGAGACAAAGCTTTAGAGTTGGTTTTTGCTAAACATTTATTAGCAGCTTCAGTTATGGCAGCTCCTGGAGCAATTGTAATCTCTAAAATATTATATCCGCAAACAGAAAAAGTAAATACAGATGTAACAGTTTCTCAAGAAAAAATAGGCTCAAATATTTTAGATTCGATTGCAAATGGTACTACAGAAGGTTTACGTTTGGCAGTTAATGTAGGTGCAATGTTGTTGGTTTTTGTAGCAGTTATTGCAATGCTAAACGGAATTTTAGGTTGGGTAGGAGATATAACAACTTTAAATGAAATTATTGCTTCAAATACATCTTATCCAAAATTGTCTTTAGAATTTATTTTAGGCTCAATTTTTGCACCTTTAATGTGGTTAATTGGTGTGCCAGCTATAGATATTTCTATGATGGGACAATTATTAGGAATTAAACTAGCAGCAAGTGAATTTGTAGGTTATATACAATTGGCAGAATTAAAAAATGTAGCAAACGCAACACATTTAACCTTTAATAAATCTGTAATTATGGCAACCTATATGCTATGTGGTTTTGCTAATTTTGCATCAATTGGAATACAAATTGGCGGAATTGGTTCTTTAGCTCCAGGACAACGTAAAGTCTTATCAGAATTTGGAATGAAAGCCTTAATTGGTGGTACAATTGCCTCTTTAATGTCTGCAACTATTGCAGGGATGATCATAGGGTAAAAAGGTTTAATTGTGTGATTGTTTAAACAGTTACACAATTAAACAATTAAACGATTAAACATCAAAATGAAACAATATCACGATTTAGTAAAACACGTTTTAGAAAACGGAAACGAAAAAGGAGACAGAACAGGAACAGGAACTAAAAGTGTTTTTGGGCATCAAATGCGTTTTGATCTAAGTGAAGGTTTCCCAATGGTAACCACAAAAAAATTACATTTAAAATCTATTATTTATGAACTACTTTGGTTTATAAAAGGAGATACAAATATTAACTATTTACAAGAAAATGGTGTAAAAATCTGGAATTCTTGGGCAGATGAAAATGGAGATTTAGGGCCAGTTTACGGCCATCAATGGCGTAATTGGAACAGTGATGAAGTTGATCAATTAAAAGAAGTGATACATTCTTTAAAAACAAATCCTAATTCTAGAAGAATGTTGGTTTCTGCTTGGAATCCTTCAGTTTTACCAGATACTTCTGTTTCTTTTTCTGAGAATGTTGCCAATGGTAAAGCAGCTTTACCTCCTTGTCATGCATTTTTTCAGTTTTATGTGGCAGATGGTAAGTTGTCTTGTCAATTATACCAAAGAAGTGCAGATATTTTTTTAGGAGTTCCTTTTAATATTGCAAGTTATGCTTTATTTACAATGATGATTGCCCAAGTCTGTGGCTATGAAGCAGGAGAATTTATTCATACATTTGGTGATGCTCATATTTACAATAATCATAAAGAGCAATTAGAATTACAGTTGTCTAGAGATATTAGACCTTTGCCAAAAATGAAAATAAACAAAGAAGTAAAAAGTATTTTCGATTTTACTTTTGATGATTTTGAGTTAACAGATTACAACCCTCATCCTCATATAAAAGGAGTTGTCGCAGTTTAACTGTCAAGTTTTAAAAGAGTTATAAAACCAAAAAAAGCTTTCTCCCAAAATTTAGGGAGAAAGCTTTTTTACCTTTTCATAACATTTATGTTATAAACTTAAAACGCTATTTTCTGCTCCAGCATAATCGTTCCAAACAAAGCTATCTGCTTCTTGTTCGTTTACGAATTCACCATCTACTAAGTATCTAAATTCGTAAGAATTACCAGATTCTAAATCTACAGTTCCTTTAAAAGATCCGTTTTTTAATTTTTTTAATGGTGTAGCTTTTTGGTTCCACTCGTTAAAGTTTCCTACAACTGCTACTTTTTTTGCTTCTTCAGCTGGTACAGTAAAAGTTACTTTACAAACTGGTTTGCTTTTTAAAAATTGTTTTTTTATTGACATAATTATATAATTCAAATTTTCGGTAAAATTATACAAGAAAATTATATAACAAGCAATGTTTTTAAAGAATTTTAAAGAATTATCAGTTTAACAATATGTTTATATAAATTATTGATAATTCCAAAAAAAGAATACCCTAAATTGTGTTTTGAGCAAAAAAACAAGCATTTCATTAAAGCTTGATTTTCAGTCTTTTTAGTCCGAAAACGTATTCGCTCACATTATTTTATTCCTAAAAATTGTTAAAAACGTCGAATCTTTTAAGAATTGCTTTAATTTTGCTAAAAATTATAGATATTTTATGATTACAATAATTGCTGCAATTGCAAAAAATAATGCTTTAGGTAAGAATAATGACTTAATTTGGCATTTACCTGCAGATCTAAAAAGATTTAAAAAAGTTACTACTGGTCATCATATTTTAATGGGTAGAAATACGTTTGAATCTATAGGTAAACCCTTGCCAAATAGAACAACCATTATTATCACCAGAAATAAAAATTATTTTAAAGATGGCTGTTTGATTGCTCATAGCATAGAAGAAGCTATAGATTTGGTAGAAAATGATGATAAAATCTTTATCATTGGAGGTGCTCAAGTTTATAAAGAAACCATCAAAAAAAACTTAGCAGATCAATTAGATATTACTTTGGTGCATAAAGAATTTGATGCAGATGCTTTTTTTCCTGAAATAGATTTAAGTATTTGGGAAGAATCTACAAGAGAAGATTTTAAAGCTGATGAAAAAAATAATATTGATTATAGTTTTGTAAGTTATATAAAGAAAAACTAATTAATTCTACCTGATCTAAAACCACTAGCCAAGCTCATATTATATTTTCTTTGAGCAAACATAAAATAGTTAAAGAGTAGATAATTTACTTCATAACCATAATCTATTTGTTGCTCATAGTTAATGATGTTTTCGTAGATATTGGTATTAAACTGACTTGGAGTTTGGGCTCTAATATTCCAATTTGTTACAAAAATTCTGTTGCGAGTTTCTAAATAATTTTGAGAATAAAAATTTCTTGGTTGTGCAGTAGCATTTAAAAAAAAATTGAATCCAGGATCTAAAATAATTACTTCATATTCTAAACTATCGTTAGCAATAACAACTGGTTCTTCTTTTTCTTTGGCGGTTTTGTTTATAGGTGATGAACCACAAGCCCAAAGAAATACGCTCAGAATAGTCATGGATACTAGGTATTTTATAAATTTCATATTTATTAATTTTAATTCGTTTAATACTCAGACAAAAGTAGTTGAGATGTATTAATTTAAAAAGCTTAAATGAGTAAACTCCTGCTTTTATTGAGTAAACACTTTTAAATTACAAAATTAATTTGAAATTAGAAGTAATATTAATTGTTTTAACACTAATTTTAAACCATAAAGAATCAATTATGTGCAGAAAAATCTTAGTAATTATTGTTTTATTGATTAGTTTCTCTTGTAAAAAAGAAGAAGTTGGTAAGCAATATTTAATATTAAATGAATTAGATAGAGCTCAGCTAAAAGATGAATTGTTAGAAGATAGATTCACAAATTTATTACCCCAATTAATGGATGCTGCAGATATAGATATGTGGGTTTTAATTTCTAGAGAATATAATGAAGATCCAGTTTTAAAAACAATGTTGCCAGCAACTTGGCTAAATGCAAGAAGAAGAACCATTATTGTTTTTTATAGAGATAAAGAAAAAAATACTCTAGAAAGATTAGCTGTTGCAAGATATAATATTGGTAAAAGCATAAAATCTGCCTGGGATAAAGAAAAAGAACCCAACCAATGGAAAGCTTTAGTAGATATTATTAAAGAAAGAAATCCTGAGAAAATCGGAATTAATACTTCTAAATATTTTGCGCTTGCAGATGGTTTGGTAAAAACGGATTATGATGAGTTCAATCAGAATTTAACAGAAGAACTAAAACAAAAAGTAGTTTCTGCAGAAAAATTAGCGATTGGTTGGATAGAAACTAGAACAGAAAAAGAATTAGAATTGTTCCGAAAATTAGTGAAAATTACCCACGATATTATTGATGACACTTTTTCTGAAAATACAATTATTACAGGTAAAACAACAACAGACGATTTAGTCTGGTTTTTAAGACAAAAAGTAACAGATTTAGGTTTAGAAACTTGGTTTCACCCAACCATAGATGTACAGAGAAACAAAGAAGCATTAAAATCTCATATCGAATCTTTTTCTAAAGGAAAAGAAGAGAAAGTAATTCAAAAAGGAGATTTATTACATTGCGATTTCGGAATTACATACATTGGTTTAAATACAGATTGCCAACAACATGCGTATGTTTTAAAGGATGATGAAAATGCAGTGCCTCAATTTTTAAAAGACGCTTTTAAAAAAGGAAATAGGTTACAAGATATTTTAACTAGCAATATGAAAACTGGTTTAACAGGAAACGAAATTTTAGCAACCTCTTTAAATCAAGGAAAAAATGAAGGGTTAAGACCATCAATTTATACACATCCTTTAGGAAAATATGGACATAGTGCAGGAACCACAATTGGTATGTGGGATTCGCAAAATGGAGTTCCTTTTAATGGCGATTATCCTTTGCATAAAAATACTGCTTATGCAATTGAGTTAAACACAACAGTGTATATAAAAGAATGGCAAAAAGACGTCAGAATTATGTTAGAAGAAGCTGGTTTTTTTGGTGATAATACATTTGAGTATGTAAACGAAAGACAAACTGAAATCAAAGCAATTAAAACAAAATAAATGAAAACAAGATGTTTTTGGGTATCAGATAGTAAAATTTATCAAGAGTATCATGATAAAGAATGGGGAGAACCTGTTTTTGATGATAAAACCCTTTTTGAATTTTTAATTTTAGAAACCTTTCAAGCAGGTTTAAGTTGGATTACCATTTTAAATAAAAGAGAAAATTTTAGAAAGGCATTCGATAATTTCGATTATCAAAAAATAGCAAAATACCCAGAAAGTAAATATGAATCTTTATTACTAGATGCAGGAATTATAAGAAACAAATTAAAAGTAAGAAGTGCTATTACAAATGCGCAATTGTTTATAGAAGTTCAAAAAGAATTTGGGTCTTTCTCTAAATTTATTTGGAGTTATGTTGATGGAAAACCTATTGTAAATCAATTTCATAAAAGAGAAGAAGTACCAGCTACAACTCCTTTATCAGACAAAATTTCTAAAGATTTAAAAAAACGTGGATTTAAGTTTGTGGGTTCTACTGTAATGTATGCATATATGCAAGCAGTTGGTTTGGTAAATGACCACACAACAGATTGTTTTAAGTATCCTGTGGATTAATTAATAATTTTAATTACCAAATATAAAACGAATTGCAACAAAAACGGCAATAATTAAACCTCCGTAAATGAGTACTTTTTTTCCTGCGCCTTTATAGTATCGTTCGTGATTTTTAATGTCTTTTCTGTAACTATAAATCATTAAAGCAATAAAAGAAATTACAAAAAAAATCATAAAAGCAATTCTTCCTGTTGTAAAATAAGCACCTAAAAACATTTTTTTATTCTTTATAAGTTGTTGATTAATAGCAAAAGTGAAACCCTTATTTTTAAGAAAGTTTCAATATCTTGTCTATCTAAAATCATCAAAAATTTGATTTTACAAAATTACGAATTAAATGCAAAACGCAATTGTTTTTGGAGCAACTTCTGGTATTGGTAAAACTTTAACCGAACTTTTAGTAAAAGATGGTTATAAAGTGGCAATTACTGGTAGAAGATTAGAGAAATTAGAAGCTCTAAAAAAGGAATATCCAAATCAAATTTTGATAAAACAAAACGATATTCAAGAAGTAGAAGAGGTAGAAAGAGTATTTAATGAAATTGTAAGTGAGTTTAAAACTGTAGATTTAGTGATTCAATCTTCTGGAGTGGCTTTTGTTAATCCAAAATTAGAGTGGGACAAAGAAGAACAAAGTATACATACCAATGTTTTAGGAGTCACAAAATTATATACTTTGGCTTATAACTTGTTTAGAAAACAACAATTTGGGCATTTGGTTGGTATTTCTTCTATTGCATCTATTAGAGGAAGTCGTTTAGCACCTGTTTATTTTGCTTCAAAAGCGTTTCAGAAAGCATATTTAGAAAGTTTGTATATAAAAACTAAAACCATAAAATCTAAAAAAGTTTTTATTACCGAAATTAGACCAGGTTTTGTAGATACAGCTATGGCAATTGGTGATGGCATTTTTTGGTTAGTACCTTTAAAAAAAGCGACAAGACAAATTCATACAGCTATAAAAAAGAAAAAACGAGTTGCTTATATTTCTAAAAGATGGCGATTAATTGCGTGGGTTTTAAAAATTGTACCTGCTTGGTTGCTGAAGAAAACAATGTAATAGAATTAAGTTTAAATATTACCTTGAACTAAGTTGAAAGGTTAAGAAAATTAATAATAAACAATGAAAAACAAAATAGCAGCAGTACACGCATTTCATACTGCATTCAAATTAAACATTCAAAACCAACCAACAGTAAATATTTCTGATGATAGAAAAAAACTACGTTTTGAGTTGATGAAAGAAGAAAACGAAGAATATTTAGAGGCTGCCCAAAACAATGATTTGGTTGAGGTTGCAGATGCTTTAGGAGATATGCTGTACATTTTATGTGGTACAATCATAGAACATGGAATGCAAGATAAAATAGAAGAAGTTTTTAATGAAATTCAACGTTCTAATATGAGTAAATTAGGTAAAGATGGCAAACCAATTTACAGAGAAGATGGTAAAGTTTTAAAAGGCCCTAATTACTTTAAACCTAATATTGCTGAGATTTTAGAGAGGTAAAATTGTGGTTTTCGCTAACGTTGTTGTATATGGTTTGTTGCGTGTTTCAAGCAACTAAATTAGTAAATAATTACTGACAAAGAAAGTCCGCGAGGACTTTCGTAAGTAGGCTAGAATTAGCAATAAATT
>JBGCFX010000088.1:0-4027 GCA_045110395.1 Polaribacter sp. | reverse complement strand
CAAGAAAAAGAGGTAGATATTTTATTTTTAGACATAAATATGCCAAAATTATCGGGTTTAAGTTTGTTAAAAACCTTGCAGAAAAAACCAAATGTAATTATTACAACTGCTTACCCAGAATATGCAATAGAAGGTTTTGAGCTTTCTGTTACAGATTATTTGGTAAAGCCATTTTCTTTAGAACGTTTTATGCAAGCTGTGCAAAAAGTAACTCAAAAATCAGAAGTTAAAACTACTACTGTTATTCAAAAATCAGCAAAAAATAAAAGTGTTTTTGTTAAGAGTGATAAAAAAATCATCAAACTAAATTTAGAAGAAATTTATCATATAGAAGCATATGGAAATTATGTGAAAATTTATGCTGATAAAATGATTTTAACTCCCCAAACATTGTCAGATTTTTTAGAGAAATTATCAGATGATTTTATCAGAATTCATAAATCGTTTATCATCAATTTTAAATATTTAAAAATGATCGATGGCAACCAAATTATACTTCAAAATGACACCAAATTACCCATAGGTAAATCGTTTAAAAAAGATTTGTTAGAGAGAATAGATAACATCTAAATTTTTCTCTATTTTATTGTTACTTTTGTATACTGTAAAAACAAAAAGATGTCAAAAAGTAAACTGGCTATTCTAACAATTTTAGTTGCAATTATTTTAGATCAAGTTATAAAAATCCATATAAAAACTAGCTATGCTTTAGGTAATGGTTTTGAGGTTTTTAGTTGGTTTAAAATCCATTTTGTAGAAAATAATGGAATGGCCATGGGTTTTGAATTTGGTGGTAAAGCTGGTAAGTTATTTTTAACTTTTTTTAGACTTTTGGTTGTGCCAGCAATGATTTACTGGTTGTTTAAAAACGTAAAAAGCAAAAATCATAATGGAGTTATAGTTGCTATTGCACTTATAATTTCTGGTGCAATTGGTAATATTATAGATTCTGTTTTTTATGGTGTTATTTTCGATTCTTCAGAGCATAAAGTAGCTACACTTTTTTCAGACAATCCTTATGGAGAATTGTTTCAAGGTAAAGTAGTAGATATGTTTTATTTTCCTTTTTGGGAAGGTACTTTGCCAAATTGGATTCCTTTTATTGGTGGAGATAATTTTACTTTTTTCCAATACATTTTTAATCCTGCAGATTCATTTATTTTTATAGGTACAGCTTTGCTTTTTATTTATAGCAAATATGCTTTTCCTAAAGAAGAAAAGGTAGAATAACCCTTTTTTAATTTTACGTATATCTTTCTAAGTATAGTTTCTTGTTTTTAAAAACAAGGGCTAACTACCTTTTGTACAAATACTTATATCTTTAGATTTGCCTTAATATTAACTTAAATTTTATTTATTATGGCAGTAACAATTCACAAAGAAGATGTTTTACAACACATTAATGGACCAGAAACTTTAGCTGGTCAAGTAGCAATGAGTCATTCTTGCGTAACGCTTTTTGAAGGTTTAAAAGTTTGTGCAGATGTGCAAGGAAACAGCGTTCACATTGAAGTATCTTTAATGGGTATTAACATTGGTGGAGGAACAATTAGTAAAGACCATCCATCTATTACAATTGGTGGAGGTGCTTTAGGTTTTAAAGCAGAAGTAACCATTACTTTAAATGTGGGTTCACCTATTTCTTTAAAATTTTGTGGTAAGGTTTGTGCACCACTTGCAGGATGTAAATCTGGTTGTACTACTTTACATCTTTAGAAGATTTTTTTATATTATCTTTAACCTGTTATGTTAATTCATAGCAGGTTTTTTTAAGTGCTAAAATTTAGACTCTATGATTCGCTTTTTAAAATACATTGCTATTTTTTTATTAGGTTTTTTTATTGCCAAGTTTTGGTATGATAAAAAAGAAGCCAACCACAAAAAAGAAGAAATACAAGTAGTTTTAAATTCTATAAAAAATTTAAGTAAGCTAGTTGTTACTAAAGGTACTTTCTCTGAAGTTTATAATTATTCTGATTCTAAAAAATATTTTTACGAGTATCTTTCTTTTGATAAGAAAGCCATTGTAACCGTAAATGCTGATGTTGAAGTTGGTTATGATTTGTCTAAATTAGAAATACAAGTAGATTCTATAGGTAAGAAAATATACATCAATAAAATACCACAAGAAGAAGTTATGATTTCTCCTGATGTAAAATATTTCGATTTACAACAAAGTAGTTTTAATACTTTTTCTAAAGACGAGTTGAATAAAATAAACCAAAAAAGTATCGAAAAAATTAAAGAAACAATTGCAATTACAGACTTAAAAGAGAAAGCAAAAATTAGGTTATTTACAGAATTGTCTAAAATATATCAACTCTCTACAATTTATAATTGGCAAGTAGTAGACAATACAAATTCAGGTTTTTTTAATGATTTAGAAAAGATTAAAAATTAAAGTTATTATTTAATTATAAAGTTTAGTTTTTAATATCTAAATATAGCCTTTGGTTAGTTTAGATATTAAAAACAAGAAATATTAATAGATTTACACTAAAAGTAGAAGAAATTATACAACTTATTTCTCTGTAATTTTCAAAACAAATCATCGACCAAATAAAAAAACAAAACTCGATGAAACACTTTATTACATTTTTACTGATAATAATTTCCACCACTTTTTTTGCACAAGATTATAACTTAAAAAAAGGATATGTAGCAGAAGGCTATGATGTTGTGTCTTATTTTTCTAACAAAGCACAAAAAGGAAACAAGAAATTTACCTCAACTTTTGATGGAGTAAAGTATAAATTTTCATCCAAAGAAAATTTAGCGACTTTTAAAAAATCACCAAAAAAATATGTACCAGCTTATGGTGGTTATTGTGCTTATGCAATTGGAGCAAAAGCGGAAAAAGTTTCTATAAATCCGAAAACTTTTGAGATCAGAGATGGTAAAATATACTTGTTTTACAACTCTTGGGGAACAAATACCCTAAAGCTTTGGAAAAAAGAAGGCGCAGAAAACTTGAAAAACAAAGCAGATAAAAACTGGAAGAAAATTATAAAAAAAGAATAATTTTTGTCATTTTTACGAAAACAAAAATCTATGATAAATGATTTGAGATTATTACTGTGAATCAATTTTTACTATAATTAAAAATTGAAGTCTAAATTTATTTTATTTCTCAAACTCAGTTTTCATGATCCAATCCCAAAAAGTAAAATACAAGCCATAATTGTAGTTAAATTTTCGATGATGAAAATCGTGGTGAGTTGCTCCAATAAAAATCTTGTGAAACCATTTCCCAAATTTTCCTGAAGGATAAATTTCTACACCTGCGTGATTTATGGTAGCAGAAATAGTCATAATAGACAAAACTGCAATAATTACATAAATATGCATTGGGATAACACAAATTATTAAGGGTAAAAAAAGTGCTTGTAGAATGGTTTCTAAAGGATGAAAGGAAAACGAAGTCAACACAGAAGTATGAATACTTTTATGATGTACTAAATGAAAATATTTATAGACTTTTGGTAAATGCATCCATCTGTGAGCCCAATAATAATAGGTGTCTTGTAAAAATAGAAACAAAAACACACTTAATGGAATGTACCAAAGTGAGTATTTAGAAACATCATCATAAATTAAAGTAGCATTAATGGTCCATAAATAATAGCAAAAAACCATAAAAATGGCAAAAATAAATCCGCTTATGGTAGACCAATATATTTCTTTGATTAGCTGTTTTCTTTTTAACTTTTTTTTGCTCAAAAATTGCTTTTGAAAACCTTTTTTAAAAAGTTTGAAAAAGAAAAAATGATAGGCTCCAGAAAAAAATAAATACCTTAAAAAAACAAAAAACGCTAATAAAAGAGTTGTATAAATAACAACTAAAAAATTGCCAAAATCAAGCTCTTTTATTAACAGAATCATATTTTTAATCAGTTACTTGTAATAAATAATATGTTTTTTTACCACGTTGTAACAACACATATTTATTTGCGATTAAATCTTCTTTAGAAATGGTAAAATCTTCTTTTACTTTTTCCTTATTTACAGAAATTGCGTTTTCTTTTAA
>JBGCFX010000087.1:0-15190 GCA_045110395.1 Polaribacter sp. | reverse complement strand
CATTAAAGTTTGGCTTATATAATTTAATATTACTTGACTCATTTATGCTTCTATTAAAATTCTTTTTAAAGCTCCTCTATCTATTTTAGCAGAACTTGTTCTTGGAAAAACTTCCATAATGTCTATTCTTGTAGGAATTGCGTAAGATGGTAAAAGTGTTTTACAATAAGAGAACAGCGTTTTTTTATCCATAATTTTATCTTGTTTTAATAAAATTACTGCTGTTAACTCTTTTACTCCTTCTTTTGTTTCAATTGCAAAAACAGCTGCTTCATCAATATCTGAGTGATTTGCGATTACAGCTTCTACCTCATTAATTTCTATACGATATCCTCTTATTTTTACTTGAGAATCGTTTCTTCCTAAAAACATTAATTCTCCTTTTTCATTTAGATTAAAGATGTCTCCAGTTCTGTAATACGTCTTTTTGCCATCATTATAAAATGATTTTTCTGTTAACGTTTCATTGTTCCAATAACCTCTCATCATTGTTGTAGAATTGATAATTAACTCACCAGATTCTCCTTGAGGTACTTCTTTATCACTCTTATCTAAAATTTTATAATTGGTTTCATCCCATATATAACCTACAGGAATTGGGTCTTTTTGTGTTGATGTATAATCTAAATGATAATAACTACATTGATTTACTTCTGCAGGACCATACACATTACAAAATGTTGCTTGTGGCCATTTTTGCATCAATTGGTATAAATATTTTGTTACAAAAACTTCACCACCAAATAAAACCCATCTTAAAGAAGTTAGGTTTCTATCTTCTAAAATTCCTTTTTGTAAAAGTTGAATTAAAGCTAAAGGAACTGAATACCAAATGGTTATTTTTTCATCTTCTATTAATTTTGATAAACTTGCTGGAAGTTTAGTGTAAGCATCAGGAATTATAACTGTAGTTGCACAAGCCAAAGGGCTAGAAAAATAACCAAATGTTGCTTGATCGAAATGTAAAGGTGGTAAATTTGCAACGCTATCTTTTTCTGTGATTTGATATAGTTTTGCTGATAATTTAGCGTAACTCAGACCACTAAAATGTGTGTGCATAATTCCTTTTGGCAAACCTGTAGAGCCAGAAGTGTACATTATATATGCTAAATCGTCTTTTTCAATTTTAACTGGTGCATAGTTTTCTAATGAAATTGTATAAATTGTTTCCCAAGAAACTGTCGTAATTTGCAGCTCTTTTTCAAAACCAATAATTGAAGTTAAAGGTTGTTCTTCCTCTAAAATTTTAATTGTTTTTTTGGTTTGTAACTTTGTTGTAATTAAGTGTTCTATATTACAATCATTTAATAAAAAAACGGTTCTAGAAATTGGTGTGGTTGAGTCTAAAGGCACAAATACAGCTCCTGCTTTTAAGATGCCATAAACTGCAATAACAGATTCTACAGAACGTTCCATATAAATGCCAACTCTATCGCATTTTTTTACACCAGCTTCTTGTAAATATTTTGCAAGTTGATTTGTTTTTATATCAATTTCTTTAAAATTTAATGATTTTTTACCACATTTAAATGCCTCATTCTCTGGGAATTTTTCTGAAGCATTTTTAATAATATCTGTTAGTGTATTAATCATTATGTTTATAAACCTAAAAGATTTGCAATTATATTTCTTTGTATATCAGATGTTCCTGCATAAATAACACCTCCAATAGCATCTCGTAAATTACGTTCTACTTCGTTTTCTGTTACATAACCATATCCTCCATGATTTCTGATGGTATCTATACTAGAAGCTACAAAGTTTTCACTAAGTTGAAGTTTTAACATTGCAGCTTCTAACATTGCAGATTTTCCTTGGTTTTTTAACCAAGCAACTTTGTAAAGTAACAATCTAGAAGTTTCTAAACGCAGTTTCATATTTGCTATTCTATTAGAAACCGATTGAAAATCACTGATAGATTTGCCAAATTGTTTTCTATTTTTTACAAAAGCAATAGACTCATCTAATTGTCTTTCCATAGCTCCTAATTGGCTTGCCAAAATACAACATCGATCATATTCTAAAGATGCAATAGTTATACCCCAACCAGCACCTTCTTTTCCTATTCTATTTTCTTCTGACACAAAACAATCTTCAAAGGTTAAATCTCCAAAAGGCACAGTTCTCATTCCCATTTTGGGTTTATTAGAGCCTTGAATAAATCCTTTAGTTCCTTTTTCAACTAAAAAACCACTAATACCCCATTTACCAACTTTAGGATTTGTAACTGCAAAAACCAATGCTAAATCTGCAATTGGTCCTAATGTTATATATCTTTTACTTCCATTTAACAAATAACCTCCTTCAACTTTTTGAGCTGTAGTTTCCATATTAAAGACATCAGAACCTGCATTAACTTCTGTTAAGCAATGGCAAGCAATTGATGAGCCATTTGTTAAAGGTTTTAAGTATTTTTCTTTTTGAAAAGGAGTTCCAAATTCTGTTATAGGTTGTTGTACAGTCCACATTTGTGCATTTAATGCTAGTGGCAATCCATTGTCTTTGCTTCCATAACCCAATCCTTCCATAGCTAATGTTGCAGACATTAAATCTATTTTATCTTTGCTTCCTCCATATTCTAAAGGTGCAGCAAGACCTTGTATTCCAAAATCTGCACATTTTTTCCAATCATCTGTAGAAAAAGAACAATCATTATCTCTTGATACAACAGTATCATTCTGTAAATTTTCTTGTGCGAATTTGATTACTTCTTTCTTGTAATTCAATTCTTCTTCTGTCCATGAAAAATCCATATATAGAGTATTAATAGTTTTGAAAAAACATTTATTATTCTTTGAATTAAATAGTAACTGGGTTCAACATAAAATTGTATGGGTTTTTGGCATCATCAGAAATATTTTCGAGAGCTATTTCTTGGCCAATACCAAATTCGTTTGCCAGTTCTAAGAATAAATTCATTACAACTTGATCTTCTAAAGCCAATCCTGTTGAATCGAAAACGGTTCGTTCTTCTTTTGCATAAGAATAAACATCACTGTTTTGAACAAGTTTTACCAAATCAGGACCAATTTCTGAGTCTTTTAATCGTTGACATTCTCCTTCTATTTTAGCTTGTTCAAAAAAATCTGGGCACACTAAACTTTGTTTTAAAAAATCTAATGGCAGCTCAACTTTCCCAGGAAAATCTGAACCTACTGCATTAATATGCAAATGCGATTGAGTTTCTAAATTTGAAAACAATGGGCCTTCTCCAACCTCTATTGAGGTTTCTGTACAAATAATATCACTAATATTTATAATTTCTTTTATGTTTGAAAAAGCAATTTCTATATCTAAATTCAACATAGAACTTCTTTCAGAAAAAGTATCCATTGCATTTTTATCAATATCAAATAACAACACTTTTTTAATGTCAAAAAGTCTAGATAAAGCATGTAATTGAGTTATAGATTGTGCTCCACAACCAATTAAACCCAAAATAGAACTACTAGGTTTGGCTAATATTTTTGTTGCGATTGCAGATGCTGCCCCTGTTCTAAGAGCAGTTAGCAAAACTCCATCTGCTAATCCTTTTAAGTGTCCTGTTTTTGTATCATAAGCAGAAATAGAAGATAAAATCGTAGGAAGTTTAAAATTAATTGGGTTTTTTGGATGATAACCAACCACTTTTATAACAACTTCTTTTTCTTTTATATGAATTGGCATCATTTCTATCAATCCAGGGTTTTCTCCTTCATAATTAAAGCCTGAACGAATAGGAATATCTATTTTTTTTTTGCTGAAATTTTTTATTGCAAGACTAGTTCTTTCTATAAGAGTATCCATCAATTTATTTAAACCATAAGTCTTTACAATAGTGTTAACATTCTCTGCAGAAAGTATTACTGTTTTTTTGTTGTTCATTTTTATTTAAAAATTCTGTATAATTGATAAAATTCTTCTACTTAAATAATCATTACTCTGCAAATTAAGTTTTTTTAATCTGCCTTACCATAATAATTTGGTTGACTTGGAAAAATTATCCTTAAAGAGGAAATAAATGACTTTAAAAACTATAGAAAAAGTTAAGTTATTCTATAGTTACTAAAAATAATAAGAATTTGTTTGATATCATAATGCATTCAAAAAAAACAGTGTTAAAATAAATTAGATGCTTATTTATTTGCTCATTTTTATTATTTTTAGAAAAAGTAAATCATCACTAATAGAATTGAGTTTAATTTATTTGAGCTTAAAAATTCCTTTTTAAATCTTTATTTTCCTTTTAAGGTCTTTTTTATGGTGATGTTTCAATATTTCTATTAAGTTTGAATATATTATTAAGAAAATGCTAAAAAAAAATCAGATTGAAGAGTTTCATAAAAACGGATATTTACAGATTTCTAACATGTTTAAATATCAAGAAATAGAAGCACTCTCTAATGAATTGTCAGTTTTATTTTCTCAAGATTCTCCCAATGTTTATAGACAGGATGGAGATGATGCTATTAGAACTGTTTTTGCTCCAAATCAATTTAGCGAATTATTTGATAGAGCTTACAAATTAGATTTTTTGGTTGAATCTGTAAAACAGCTATTAAAAGATGATGTTTATCTTCATCAATATAAATTCAATACAAAAATCGCTCTAAAAAAGGGTGTTTGGGATTGGCACCAAGATTTTACTTTTTGGAAAGATGATGGTATGCCAGCACCAAAAGCGATTACAGTAGCTGTTTATTTAGATGATATTACAGAATTTAGTGGAGGTATGGTTGTAATTCCTGGTTCTCATAAATTAGGTAAAGTAGCTTGTACTATGGAAAATCCTGAAGGAGTCCATGATGAGAATCTAAAATATGTTATACATAAAGACGCATTAGAAGAAGCTGTAGAAAAATGTGGTGGTATGGTTTCTACAAAAGGAAAAAAAGGAACTGTTTTATTTTTTGATTCTAACTTACTGCATGCATCCTCTCAAAATTTGTATTATAAAAATAGAGATATTTTAATGATTACCTACAATAGCGTAAGTAATGCAGTTACCAAAGTAAACAAACCACGTGAAGATTTTATGGTAGGAAGAGATATTTCTCCTATAAAATCGATAAATTCATTACTTAAGTAATACATTCATCTTAAACACCAGAAAAAACAATTTAATGAAAACTATCTTTTTAAAATTTTTATTTCTCTTTTTACTAATATCACCATTATTAAGTTATGCCCACAAACCAGATCAGGGCTATATTTTCTTGAGAGTATATGAAACTGATGGTATAGAAGGTCGTTTTTCTATGCTTGCAGAAGACTTAAATAAAGCCTTTAACTTTGGTTTAAAAATAAACGGAAATGAAAGAGATGCAGTGTTACCTTATTATGAGCAACTAAAAACATACATATTAGCACATTCTAATTTTAAATCTCCATTAGGTAACCATAAAGTTACATTTAAAAAAATAGATGTTTTTCCAACAGGAATAGGGGATTATGTAGAAATTTATTTCGATTTAGATAATGTGGAAACAATTCCAGATTCTATGGATGTTACCTATGATTTATTTTTTAAAGAAATACCAAATCATAGAGGTTTTTTAACAGTTGAATATAACTGGAAAGCAGGTGTTATTAATAATGAAGCAATTATCTCTTTATCTTTTACTCCAGAAGAAACCACAGATAATCTTGATTTGACTGAAGTTTCTATATGGAAAGGTTTTGTAGCGATGATAAAACAAGGTGTTTGGCATATTTGGATTGGTACAGATCATATTTTCTTTCTATTAGCGTTGATATTGCCAGCTGTAGTTTTTAGAAGGAAAGAAGAAAATTTATCGCCAGTAAAAAGTTGGAAACCAGTAGACAAATTTAAACCTGCATTTCTTTACATCATAAAAATCATTACTTTTTTTACAATAGCACACACAATTACATTAAGTCTTGCAGCATTACAAATTATAACCTTACCAAGTTGGATTGTAGAATCTGTTATTGCATTTTCTATTGGTTTGGCTGCATTTCATAATATTATTCCCATTTTTAAAGGAAAAGATTGGTTAATTGCTTTTGTATTTGGTTTGTTTCATGGCTTTGGTTTTGCAAGTGTTTTAGGCGATATTGGTTTAACAAATGAATTTTTAGTGTATTCTCTTTTAGGATTTAACATAGGCGTAGAAATTGGGCAACTTGTAATTATAGCACTTATTTTTCCTGTTTTATATTTGATAAGAAAAAGAAAATCGTACCCAAAAATTCTTATTGGTCTTTCTATCTTTTTAATTCTTGCTTCTATTTATTGGATTATAGAAAGAGTATTTGATATAAACTTAGGTCTAGAAGATAAAATTAGGTATTGGTTGTATCAACTTGCTGTTGCATTAGGATTGAAGTAAAAACGTAAAAAATATTTTAAATTGAATAACAACAATTCTTCTTCAAAACCATCTTTATTATCTCGTTGGAAAAATCGTGATAAAAAACAGGTGCAAAAAAATGAAATCACTAAAATTGGAGAGAATAGCACTATTCCTTTATCTAGAGAACAGAAAAGATTGTGGTTTTTACAACAACTAAATCCAACAAATTCGTTTTACAACTATGCAGAATTATACAGATTAGAAGGAGGTATTAATGTGCCTTTATTTGAAAAAAGCATACGCTTTATAGAAGATAAACACGATATTATAAAATCTAGATTTATTATAGAAGAAGGAGTTCCTACTGTAAAAATAGCGTCAGAATCTTTATCTAAATTTACGTATTTCGATTTTAGTGATTCTGATTTTGAAACTGCTTCTAAAAAAGCTGATAAAGTCGTCCAAAAAAATGCAAACCATACTTTTCAGTTATCAGAAGAAGCTTTATTACAATCAACTATAATAAAAATAGCAAAAGACAATTATTTATTTTTAGTAGTAATGCACCATATTATTACTGATAAATGGTCTATGAAAATCTTCAGAAAAGAACTTGCAGAAAATTACAGTTTTCTTTTAAAAGGAAGTACTCCAAAAATAGAAAAACCTGAAATACAATATGCCAGTTACTCAAATTGGCAGCAAAATAAACCTATAAATAAAGAACATTTATCTTATTGGCGGCAAAAATTATCTGGAGAAATACCTACATTAAATCTTACTACAGATTTCCCGAAAAAAACACAACCCTCTTATAAAGGTAGGTTTGATAAACAGATTTATAAAGAGAAAACTTCAAAAGCCTTTTTTGAGCTTTGTAAAAAAGTAGATGCAACTCCTTACGTTACAATGCTAACTATCTATTATGTTTTATTGCAAAAATATTCAGGACAAGAAGATATTTTAATAGGAACCCCAATTACAAAAAGAGAGCAAACAAGTTTAGAAAATTTAATTGGTTTTTTTAATGATACACTTGTATTAAGAAACTCTATAGATAAATCCTTGTCATTTAAAGCACTTGTTAAAGATGTAAAAAAAACAGTTTTAGATGCGTTTTCTAACAAAGAAATTTATTTTGATACCTTAGTAAAAAATATAAAACCGAAAAGATCTTTACACATACATCCTTTTTTTCAAGTGATGTTTTTATACCACAAAGTACCAGAAACACCAAAATTAGCAGATGATATTCAAATATCTTATGAACCTTATGATGCTGGTGTTGCAAAGTTCGATTTAACACTTTATATTTCAGAAGATGAAGGCTCTTTAACTTCCTTAATGGAGTATGAAACTGATTTGTTTGAAGCATCTACCATTAAAAGAATGCACAAACATTTTGGAATCATTTTAAACAAGGTAATAGAAAATCCTGAGGAAATTATTTCGAAAATTAGCATTCATACAGCAGAAGAAAATCAGTTTTACAAAACGATAGAAGAGCCTGTTAATACATATAAAATTCCGCAAAAAGGAATTCACGAAATTATTATTGCGCAAGCAGAAAAAAACCCAAATGCAATAGCTTTGGTTTTTAAGGAAACATCAATTACTTATGGTGATTTAGATGAAAAATCAAACAAAATAGCAGCAGAACTTCTAAAAAAAGGAGTAATAAAAAATGATATTATTGGTTTATCCATAGAGCGTTCTCACAATATGATTATTGGTTTGTTAGGAATCTTAAAAGCTGGGGCAGCCTATCTTCCTTTAGATCCAGAATATCCCATAGAAAGAACTTCTTATATTCTTGACAATGCAGCTGCAAAATTTGTAATTACTCAAGAAGAGTTTAGTTTAAACTTTACAAATTCCTCAGCTCAAATACTAACTTTAGAAGCTATTGAAAAGCAAGAAATAGATACTAAAATAGAGTTACCAAAAGTAGATGAAGAAGATTTAGCATACATAATTTATACTTCTGGAAGTACAGGAAAACCAAAAGGAGTAGCTATCACCCATAAAAATATTATCAATTCTACATTGGCTAGAACAGATTTTTATGGTTCAGACCCAAGTTCATTTTTATTAATGTCTTCTATTTCTTTTGATAGTTCTAAAACAGGAATTTTTTGGAGTTTATGTTCAGGAAGTAAACTCGTAATTTCCGAAAAACATTTAGAACAAGATATAGAACGTTTAACAAACACTATATATACAAACAAAGTAAGTCATACATTAATGTTACCATCACTTTACAATCAATTGGTAAATTATGGAGATATTGAAAAATTAACTTCTTTACACACTGTAATTGTTGCAGGAGAAGCTTGTACAACACAATTAGTAGTATCACATTTTAAAATACTTACTAATGTAAATCTGTATAATGAATATGGTCCAACTGAAAGTACTGTTTGGTGTATTGCTCATAAAATAACTTATGAAGATGCAAATAAAAATAGCATTCCTATTGGACTTCCAATAAAAAATATACAGGTTTTTATTTTAGATGATGAATTGCAAAAAGTACCTTTTGGTGCAGTTGGCGAGCTTTATATTGGTGGTTTAGGACTTGCAAAAGGATATTTGAATGATGCTGAAAAAACAAAAAAATCGTTTATTAAAAAACCTTCTGATAATTTAAAGCGTATTTACAAAACTGGTGATTTAGCCAAATATAATGCAGATGGAACCATTGCCTTTTTAGGAAGAAAAGATCAGCAAGTAAAAATAAGAGGCTACAGAATTGAACTCGATGAAATTGAGCAACAGATTTACAATAATTCTAAAGTAGAACAAGCTATAGTTGTTGTTGAAAATGAGTTTGATACTGTAGATTGGGAAACATTAGAAGAAGAAAAATCACCACAATTAATGCAATTGTTAAATAAACACATTGTAAATAAAGAATTACAGCAAATACTAGCTTCTGTAGAGGAAATTTCTGAAGAAGCTTTAGATGTTGTTTTGAATAATTTAGATTCATAAAATGTATGCGTAGAATAAGAAGATCGAATAATTATCAAATAGAACTTACAATTAAGGAAGAAGGTTTTATAAATCCTCCAAGAGCAATTCAAAGAGCTGCTGTTATCAACAGAGCACTTAAAGAATTTTCTGCAGATATTGAAGCGATTGATGAGCAAACAAAACATTTTGTAGCTGGTGAAGTAAGTCAAGAAATTAGAGCTGTAAATGATAGAACGCATACAAAACTTTCTGATGATGAAATTATGGAAGATTGGCAAATTCCTTTAATGCAAGAAATGGCAAATGTAGTTTGTGAAACAAAAGGAGATATTTTAGAAATAGGTTTTGGTAGAGGAATTTCTTCGGATATGATTCAAGAACATCCAATAAAATCGCACACAATTATAGAATGTAATGAGCAAGTTATTGTAGATTATTTTGAGGATTGGAAAGCTAAATTTACAGGAAATGATATAACAATGGTACAAGGTTTATGGCAAGATACTATTGATAAATTAGGTTTATTTGATGGCATTTTCTTTCATACATATCCTTTAAACGAAGAAGAATATATGAAGTATGTGCAAGAAAGTATCACGTTTGCAGAACACTTTTTTCCAACTGCTTCTAAGCATCTTAAAAAAGGAGGCGCTTTCACTTATTTTTCTAATGAAATAGATTCTTTAAGTAGAGAACATCAACGTTTATTATTAAAACATTTCTCATCATTTAGCATACAAATTGTACCACTAAAAATGCCAGAAGATGTAAAAGATATTTGGTGGGCAAACTCAATTGTAGTAGTTAAAGCTGTAAAATGATATCAGAAAATATAGAAAATAGAATCAACGCTTTAAGTCCGAAAGCAAAAAAACTTTTTTTATTAAAAGTAAGAAATGCGTTTACTCAAAAAACAACAAAAACCTCTAATAATAAACGTATTGTAGCTTATATTAAAGCAGGTAATGATTTTTCTATTGATGATTTAAAAGCGAATCTCAAAAAGAATTTGCCAGATTATATGGTGCCTTCTAAATTTATTTCTGTGGCTGCTATTCCACTTTTACCAAATGGAAAAATAAATCGTGATAAAATTCAAAAGTTAGAAACTAAAACATCGAATGTAAAAACCAAAACAAATACTATCGCAAACACCATTGAGCAAAAACTTGTAAATATTTGGGAAGAGATTTTAGGATTTTCTCCAGTTCATAAAGACGATAATTTCTTTGAAATTGGTGGCGATTCTATTTTAAGCATTCAAATAATTGCAAAGGCAAGAAAAGAAGGATTGATATTAAAAGCAAACGACCTTTTTGAACATCAAACGATTGAAGAATTATCAAACTTTGTACAAACAGAAATTACAGAAGAAAATTCATCTGAAGAAATATTACTTAAAATTTGGGAAGAAACTTTAGGATTTGCTCCAATTCATAAAGATGATAATTTTTTCGAAATTGGTGGCGATTCTATTTTAAGCATTCAAATAATTGCAAAAGCAAGAAAAGAAGGATTGGTTTTAAAAGCAAATGATCTTTTTGAACATCAAACTATTGCAGAATTATCACTTTTTGTGAAAACCGAAAACATAGAAAAAACCAACGAAATTTTAGAGGGTATTGTGCCTTTATCACCTATACAACATTGGTTTTTTAACGATCATAAAAATGCTCCTCATTTCTGGAATCAAGGCGTAAAATTAGAAAACCTCCCAAAAATATCAGAAAAACAAATAGCAGAAATTTGCGAATATTTAATTAAGCAACATGATATTTTAAGAGCTTCATTTAGAGAATCAGAAAACAAATGGATTCAAGAAATTAAAAGTCCAGCACAAATTTGTGCCTTAAAATATCTAGATATTTCTGAAATAGCTCAAGAAAATTTAGAAAATGAGGTTTTAAAACGAACACAAAAAATTCAAAATGAATTTGAATTGTCTAAAGGTTCTTTATTTAAGTGTATTTATTTTAGTAACAATTCATCAAAAAATGATTTTTGTTTACTTGTTGCACATCATTTAGTGGTAGATGCTGTTTCTTGGCAAATTATTATTGATGATTTTAAGAATGCTTTAGAAGAAATTACAGCGAATAAAACGATCAGTAAAGAAACAAAAACAAGTTCTTTTAAAGACTGGGTAAAATATATTAAAAGGTATGCTGATAATATTACGAATGAAGAATTTTCTTTTTGGAAAGAACAAATCACAGAAGTTCCTGCATTACCAATAGACAAAGAAAGCCTTACTATTATTGAAGAAAAAGATATTTCTCAACTTCATTTTTTATTTAATGAAGAAATAACCAAAAATTTACTTGAAGCAAATAAAGCATATAATACTAAAACTGAAGAGTTACTAATTGCTGCTTTTATAGACACTATTGGTAATTGGAGTTCTAACAAAGAAATAACAATTGGTTTTGAAAGACATGGCAGAGAAACAACAAATTCTGAACTAAATGTTTCAAAAACTGTAGGATGGTTTACGTGTTATTTTCCTTTAAAATTCGATTTTAAAACAAACAACACCTTAGACAATAAAATTATTTCAACGAAAGAAAAAGTACGAAAAACACCAAATGGTGGTATTGGTTATGGAGCTTTACGTTATTTAAAAAATAGTTTTGGTAATATAGAAAATCCAGAAATTGTTTTTAATTTTTTAGGAACTCAAACCAATTCTAAATCAAAAAACGCGATTAAAACAACTACGCTTTCAAATAACTTAAGAAGCCATAGAAGTGAACGTCATTATAAGTTAGAAGTTAATTTAAGTATTATTGATAACGTTTTAAATGGTGTTATTAATTTTGGTAAAAATGTACACAAAACACAGACTATAGCTACTTTAAAAGAAAATTTCGAAAAACAAATTTTATTAATAATTGAGCATTGTAATCAGTTAGATAAAGAAAGATATACACCTTCAGATTTTTCTGATGCAGATATAAGTCAAGATGATTTAGATAATTTAATTGACTTTTTAGATTAATATAAAATAAGGAATGACTGCAAAAAAGCCTAAAATAGAAGCTATTTATCCTTTAAGTACAATTCAGCAAGGGTTGTTGTTTCATCATTTAATGGAAGGAGAAGATCAAGGTTTTCTTACGGTTCAATGTGTTATTGAAGGCAATTTAGATATAGAAAGACTAAAACTTGCATGGCAATTTGCAACAAATCGTCATGAAGTTATGCGAACTTCTGTGCATTGGGAAAAAGTAGAAAAACCGATTCTTGTGGTAAGACCAGAAAAGGAAATTGAATGGTCTTTTCTAGATTGGAGAAATACAAATCAGAATCAACAAGCTGCAAAACTTGAGGTTTATAAAAGTGAACGAAAAAAAGATGGAGTTGCTTTTGAAAAAAACCCGCTTTCTAAAATTAGTATCATTCAAACTACAGAAAACAGTTATCATTTTTTATGGGAATGCCATCATTTATTGCTAGATGGTTGGTCTTCTGCCATTATTATTAGAGACGCTTTTGCTTTTTATGAACAATTATCATCAGAAACAATTATTGAATTACCTAGCATACCAAATCAAAAATCTTATAATAGTTGGCTAAAATCAAATTCTATAGAAGATGCTAAAAATTTCTGGTCAAAAACTTTTAATAATTTTACAGAAGCTTCACTTTTTCAACAAAATGCTCAAGTATCATTAAAACCACCAGTTGCACATCATTTTAATTTTTCTGAGCAAATTTCTGGTGATTTAAAAAAACTCGCAAAAAGTTATAAAGTAACATTAAATACATTGTTTCAGGGAGTTTGGTCTTTGGCACTTACAAAGTGTTTTAATAAAGAAGACATTACATTTGGCAATACTGTTTCTGGGCGTTCAATACCTTTTCCAAACATCAATTTAATGGCAGGTATGTTTGCAAATGTATTACCTGTAAGAGCTAAATTAGATGCTTCAAACTCATTCCAAACTTATCTACAAGCCATACAATCTCAACAACAAGAAGCACGTAATTACGAATATTCTAAAATAGATCAGATTGTTTCTTGGGCAAATTTACCAGAAGAAAAACCTTTGTTTGATAGTTTGTTTGTTTTTGAAAATTTCCCTTGGGAAGATATGAAAAGTGGTGAAATACAAGTAAAAAGTTTTAAAAGCGGAATTACATCAACCTACCCAATTACAGCAATTTTTAAAATAGAAAAAAGTATTAATTACGAGCTTCTTGTAAATACAGATGTTGTTCCTAATTCAGTAGTAGATTGGTTTTTAGATATTGTACCTAACATTTGTAATTTATTATTAGAAAAGAAAGATATTAATATAAATGATATTCTCGAAAAAATACTTGTGGTTCCTCCTGCTTTTTTAAAACAACGTTTTTTACAAGATATACAATCTCAAGAAGAGTTCCAGAAGAAAGAAGTTGCGTATGTTGCTCCAAGAAATCAAGTAGAATTAAAACTTGTAGAAATTTGGGAGCAATTATTTGGCATTAATTTAATAAGTATTACAGATAGTTTTTTCTTTTTAGGAGGAAAATCTCTCTTATCTGTTAAGATGTTTACACTTATAGAAGATAAATTAAGTGTAAAACTATCGCCAACAACATTGTTAGAATCACCCACAATTAAACAACTTGCAGAAATAATAAGTTCTAAAGGTGATAAAAATACTACTTCTTGGAAATATTTAGTTCCTATAAAAATTAAAGGAAAAAAAGCACCTTTATTTTGCATTCATGCAGGTGGAGGACACGTATTTTTTTACAAAGCTTTAGCTGATGCTATTGATGTAGAAAAACCTGTATATGCTATACAACCATTAGGCATTTTTGGGGAAGAAGATAAGCATCTGAGTATACAGCAAATGGCAAAAGATTATGCAGATGAAATTAGTTTAGTGCAACCAGAAGGAACCATTCATATTATTGTTTATTGTTTTAGCACAGCAGTTGGTTTAGAAATGGCATCTTACCTCAAGTTTAAAGGAAGAGAAACACATTTAATTGTTGCAGACACCATTGCAGAACATCGCTTATTGTTAGATAAAGAAAGATTATTTATAAGAGTTAGCGCATTTTTAAAACGTTTTTTTAGCAATCCTTTTAAAGCACTAAATAAAATGATTGGCTTTAGAATACTATTTTACGTAAAACCGCTTAAAATAAAATTGTTTGGAAATGAAGCTGAGAAAAATACAGAGAAAATGAGGTTACATTTAGTAAGTCTTTTTAATGCATACGAATGGAAAACTAAGATAGATAATGTGTCTCTTGTACTTACAGAAAAAGGTGATAAAAGATACAATCAAGAAATTGAACGTTCATGGAAACCACTTGTAAAAGAAGAAATAAAGATAAAAGTTTGTAAAGGAAACCATAATACCTTTTTTGAAAATCCAGATGTTATAGATACTGCAAATGCAATCGATAAAGTAATTTTAGAGCAATAAATTTTATGTGGACAACCTACTTATCTCAGCCTCTTTTTTTAGAGCTAAACCAAGTTCATTTATGGTTTGTTGATAAAAAAAACCACACAAATAGAATATCTAATTATTGGGATGTTTTAGACGATTTGGAGAGAGAAAAAGCATCAAAATTTAGATTTGTTAAAGATTTTAATTGTTCAATTATTGCAAGAGGTGTATTAAGAATTCTTTTAGGAAAATATCTAAATATGAACCCAAAAGACATAAAATTAAAATTAGGAGAATTTGGAAAACCCTCTTTAGAAAGTCTAAATAATATTGAGTTTAATGTATCTCATTCTGCAAATGCAATTGTATTGGCATTTGTTAGGAATGATAAAATTGGTGTAGATATCGAACATACAAAAAGAAGTATTGATGTAAATTCTATAGCTAAACAGTTTTTTTCAAAAGAGGAGGTTAATGCGTTATTTTCTTTAGATAGAAAAGATCAAAAACAAGCTTTTTACA
>JBGCFX010000086.1:0-5083 GCA_045110395.1 Polaribacter sp. | reverse complement strand
TTTTTTTTTTTTTTTTACCTCTAAGCCCATGTGACTTGCATCTAATTGCCCTAACATATTGTTAAACATAAAAGAATAATCTTGTTTTGTTCTTGCAGATAAAACCCAAGGTCTATATCTTTTTACAATTTTATCCCAATTATATCCGTGAAATTGAGGATCATAAAAACCAGCTGTAATTGCTCTAACCCCTTCTTCAAAAACCTGTTCATTTAACTTATCTAAATGAGTTGTGTAGGTTGCAGAATGAGAAAAAGAAGAAACTTTATCAAATTTTAAGTTTAATGATTTTAATTTCCCTCTAGAGGAATAATATAAAGTTCCTTTATTAAAACTGAAACTACCAACATTAGAAACTCCTTTTACTGCTTTAGGTGTACCTCCAGTAATTTCTACTTTATAATATCCATTTTGTCTGGTTGCTGGGTTAGTTGCAGAAATATAAACCATTTTACTATCTGCACTAAACATTGCACCATATTCATTTCCTGCCCAACTTGTTAATTGCACTAATCTGTCATAGATATTTTCTTTATCTATTTTTACAACAACTTTTTTCTTGTCTTTTTTACTTTTTTTATCTTTAGAATTTTCTTTTTTAGGTTGATAATAATCCCCATCTTTAAAATCTGCTCTGGTTTTTTCCCAATCAGATTTTTGCAACCAAACCATCCAAGCATCAAAATTTATACCTCCTCTATCTCCTGCTCTGTTAGAAACAAAAGAAAGTTTTTTACCATCAGGACTCCAAACTGGAGAAACATCTGACCTAGGATGCATAGAAACATTTATTTTATCTGATGGATTTGCAACAGATTGAATATAAATTTCGCTATCAAAATCTAAGTCTTCTTGAGAGTAGGCAATGTACTTGCTATCAGGACTCCAAGAAACACCTTCTGCAGCTGCCCAAGTATCTGAATAACTTTTTGGTTTTGTAATTTTTCCATCTTTTACATCTGCAATTACTAATTTGCCTCTACCAATTCTGTATGAAATTTTATTTCTATCTGGAGATAATAATGGTTCAAAAACATCAATTTTACTATCTGTTAATTGTGTTACTTCTGTTTTTAAACTTCTACTTAAATTTACATTATCATCTGTAGAAACAACTTTATAAAATTCGTTTTGCCCATTTCTGTCTGATAAAAAACCTAGAGTATTATCATCAATCCAAAAAGGGTTATCATCTCTAAAAGGATGATTACTTACGTTATTTGTCTTTGTTTTATCTTTGTTATTTTCTTTTACAAAAATTTCTCCATTTATACTTAAAGCAATTAATTTACCATTTGGTGAAACACTTAAATCTCTAATATCTCCAGAAACTGTTTTTGTTTCTTCTAATTCAAACCTGTTATCTGTTACTAAATTTAGATTTATTTTTTTAGTAGATCCGTTTTGTAATTTAAAAACATCTATACCACTATTGTAAACAATAGTTCCATTATTACTTAAAGAATAAGATAAAACACCATTTGTTTTTAAATTGGTTAATTTGTTTTCAGTTCCGTTTTTACTTCCATTACTGTTTAATGAAGTTTTATAAATATTGTATCTACCACTTTCTGAGCCTACATAATACAAGTTATTTTCAGCATCCCAAAGTGGGGTATGATCATTCTTTTTACTTGTTGTAATTTGATGATATGTTTTTGATTTTAAATTGTATACCCAAATATCTCTTTGTGCTGGCCCATTATAATCTTCTCTAGAAATTCTGCAAGTTCCTTTTACAAAAGCTACAAAATTGCCATTAGGCGAAATGGTTGCTTGGCTTCCTAAAGCTGTCATAAAACGATTTGGAGTTTCTCCATTTTCATCTATTTGATAAATTGAAGATTCACGTTCTGTGCCTTTGTATATTCTATTGCTTGAAAAAATTATTTTCCCATCTGCACTCCAATAACTTGGTGTGTCTGTGGTTGGGTAATATGTTAATTGTTTAGGAATCCCACCATTCAAATCCGTTTTAAACATATTATTACTTCCTCTTCTATTAGAAGTAAAAACCAGTTGATTGCTCTTGGCATTCCAAATAGGGTTGCTCTCATAAGCTTGATGAATCGTAAGTCTTTTGGTTTGATTTGTGTTAAAATTTAACACCCAAATATCTCCATGATAACTGAATGCCATATTTGAGGCATCTGGACTTACAGATGGCATTCTAATCAAAGTATTTTGTCCAATAATAAATGTTAAATTGAACAATAATGCATAAAATAGTAAAGTTTTTTTAGTCATTTTGTTTGGTTTTAGACAACTAAAGTAAACTTAATTAGGAATTTAATCTTTTATAAAATAGTCTTTAAGAAATATTTATGACTTCTTTAACTTATGATAGGTTGTATAAAATCATCAATTTTATCAACTCCATTTTCACTTAAATTCTTTATAAATGCAGAACCTATTATGGCTCCATTCGCATAATTACATGCAGTAGTAAAGGTTTGTTTATCAGAAATACCAAAACCTACAATTAATTTACTTTTTAAATTCATTGCTTTTATTCTTTCAAAATAAGCAACTTGACTATTAGATATATCTCCTTTTGCTCCAGTAATTGATGCAGAAGCCACTACATAAATAAATGCTTTTGTATAAGAATCTATCTTTCTAATTCTTTCTTCTGACGTATGAGGCGTAATTAAAAATACATTTGTCAAACCATATTTTTTAAATAATTGTTGATAATGATTCTCAAACTCAACCATTGGTAAATCTGGAAGAATTAAGGTATCAATTCCACATTCTACAACTTTTTTACAGAATTTATCTTCACCATATTTAAGCATTTGATTTAAATAACCCATTAAAACTAAAGGTGTTTTATTGGTTTCTTTAATGGTCATTAATTGCTTAAAAACAATATCTAAATTAATTCCATTTTCCAAGGCTTGCTGACTACTATCTTGAATAGTTGGTCCATCTGCTAAAGGATCTGAATATGGCAAACCAACTTCTATAAAATCTACATTACTTTTTTCTAATGCTGAAATTACTTTTGTAGTATCATCTAAATTAGGGAAACCACAAGTAAAATAAATAGATAATAAATTTTTATCTTTTTGTTGAAATAATTTTTCGATTGAATTCATAACTTACTCTTCTAGATGTTTAATAAAAGTTTCCAAATCCTTATCTCCTCTACCAGATAAATTTATGACCACAACTTGGTCTTTTCTCAATTCCATTTTTGGTAAAACAGCCAACGCATGTGCAGTTTCTAAAGCAGGAATAATGCCTTCTATCTTTGTTAGTTCATAAGCAGCAGCCAATGCTTCTTTATCTGTAGCATTCATAAATCTTGCCCTTTTACTTTCATATAGAAAAGCGTGTAAAGGACCAACTCCAGGATAATCTAAACCAGCAGATATTGAATATGGTTCTACAATTTGTCCATATTCATCTTGCATTAAAATGGTTTTACTTCCGTGAATAATTCCTACTTCTCCTAATTGTGAGGTTGCAGCACTTTCTCCTGAATTTACACCTAAACCAGCAGCTTCAACCGCAATTAATTCAACATCTTCATCATCCATATAATGATAAAAAGCACCAGCAGCATTAGAACCTCCACCAACACAAGCAATAATTGTATCTGGATTTTCTTTTCCTGTTTTTTCTTTTAATTGCCATTTCATTTCTTCAGAAATCACAGCTTGTAAACGTGCAACCATATCTGGATGTGGATGTGGACCAACTACAGAACCAATTAAATAAAATGTTTCTGGATTCTGAATCCAATAACGAATCGCTTCATTAGTGGCATCTTTTAAAGTTTTAGAACCAGATGTTGCAGGAACTACTTTCGCACCCAACATTTTCATTCTGGCAACATTTGGTGCTTGACGAACGATATCTTTTTCGCCCATAAAAACAGTACACTCTAAGCCCATTAAAGCACAAACTGTAGCTGTTGCAACTCCATGTTGTCCTGCACCAGTTTCTGCAATAATCTTTGTTTTACCCAATTTTTGAGCAATTAATATCTGACCAACTGTATTGTTTACTTTATGAGCTCCTGTATGATTTAAATCTTCGCGTTTTAGATAAATGTGTGCTCCATATTTTTCTGACAAACGTTTTGCCAAATACAAAGGAGTTGGACGCCCAACATAATCTTTTAGCAATGCTTTATATTCTTTTTGAAATTCCTCAGATTCGATAATTTGAATATAATTATCTTCTAATTCTTTCACATTTGGATATAGCAATTCTGGAATGAATGCGCCTCCAAATTGTCCAAAATATCCGTTTTTGTCTGGGTGAAATTTTGATTTCATATGTTTTGTGTTGTGTAACTGTTTAATTGTTTGACTGTGTAATTGTTGGACTGTCTATTTAACAATTCAACGTTTACACAATTACACAAAAATTTCCTTTTTTAAATTTTTAAGTTCTTCTATTTTCTTAATTCCTGGTTTACTTTCAAATTTACTATTTACATCTAATGCATAAATTGGCAAATCTGAATTTAATATCTTTTTTACTTCCTCAACATCTTCTAAACCTATACCTCCACTTAAAAAGAAAGATTTATCAAAAGGATAATTTTCTAAAACAGACCAATCAAACTTTACGCCATTACCTCCTCTTTCTTTTCCTTTTGTGTCGAATAAAAAATAATCTACAATTGCTAAATAAGGTTGTAAAACATCAAAATTAAATTCATTTTTTATTCCAAAAACTTTTATAATTTCAATTTCTGATTTAGATATATAATGTTGATTTTTCTTCTTTTTAATCTGCTTATTCTCTTCTATAAATAAAGTTCTTCTTTCAGATAAATGTTTCTTTAATTCAGTAACATATTCAACAGATTCATCTCCATGCAACTGAATGGCATCTAATCTATATTCTTCAACCAAAGAAATTACTATTTCTAAATGCTCATTTACAAAAACACCAGTTTTTTTTATAGAATTTGGTAACTCAGGAATAATTCCTTCAAAATTTCTTTTTGATTTTTCGTAGAAAATAAAACCCAAATAATCAGGTTGCAATTCTGCAACTTGTTGGATATTTTCTAAATATTTCATTCCACAAACCTTGAGTTTCATTCTTTTTATGGTTTAAT
>JBGCFX010000085.1:0-5318 GCA_045110395.1 Polaribacter sp. | reverse complement strand
AATTTCCAATGTCTGCTTTCCCCTGCTCCATCATAACTTGCAAAAACCCTATCATCTTCTGAATACATATATTTACCAGTTGCAACATTTTTTAATCTATAAATATCTCCTGATAAATCTTCTGGGTCATTAACTCTAACTGTAACATTTACTATAGAAGAAGATACTGTTTCATTAGATTCATTATAGGCTATTGCCTGTAAAGTATGAGCCCCTTCTATAGTTGGAGACCAACTAACGCTATAAGGTGCTGAAGTATCAGATTCAAAAATAGTATCATCTATTTTAAACTCAACTTTAGAGATTGATCCGTTTTCATTTATAGCATCTGCTGTAATATCTACTGTTTCTCCTATAATGATATTTTGCTGATTTGTAGGTGCAGTAATTGAAACTCTAAATGGTTCTTTTACAATACCTAAATCTATTATTTGTAAATAAAGAGGTTGTGCGTTACCTGATTTATTTTCTATTAAATAGTAGTATAATTTACCATTATTGATATGCACTCTACCATGATCAAATGATCTGCCTGATGTTGCTTGATAAACTGTTGTAAAGTTATTTGTACCACCTGCTGTTTTTTGAACAAAGATTCTATTATTTTTTAATCCAATAATAAAAACATCATCACCAGCTGTATAAATAGATGTACCACCTGCAAAATTTTCTGATGTTATAAAATCTGTGGCGCCTGCAGGTTTATATGTATGTAGAGATTTTGTTACACCATTTTGATTATCTCTAACTTTACTTATAATGTGCACGTCACCTTTTTCTGTTACTGTCCAATCAAAATCTTGAACAATATAAACTTGATTAGCTTGTGTAGTTTGTACATAATCTCCTGGTTCCATAACTTTAATCAAATCTGCATCATAAAGAGGTAAAGAGAATGATTCAGCAGAATGATTTTTCCAGCCAGAAGCGCCACTTTGATCATCAGAATACGCATAATAAACTCCATTTTGATATTGATACTTATCGTTATTGTTTGCTAATCTTCTTTGAAAACCAATTCTGATTTTACCATTCACATATTTCATATTACCATATAAACCCCAGTTATAAGTTATACCTTGTTGGCTATTGGCATTTAAAACATTAAAATGTGTAAAATCTGACCAAACAGAAGTAGTTGCATCATATTTAGAAAACTTATAAGCTCCATTATTATTACCTCCTTCACGCATGTACATAAAAACATCTCCATCATCATTTGTAAAAAATTGTGGGTAAGTTAAGGCAGAATATTTAGAATATTCTTCTGATGAATATCCTGTTTTTCCACTATTTAAACTTAAATGTTTGTAACCATCATTAGTGTTTTTAACAAATTTATCTAGTGTAAAATCTGAATCTGATAAAGAAGCAGCATTTTTTACAGAATAAGAATATCTAAAATAATCGCTACTTAAACTACCATCTGAAGGTCTAGTTCTACTATATGCATGCATATCATATAAGAGATGTATTGTACCGTCTTTTGGACTTATTGCAACTGCAATTGTATTATGAGATTCACCTATCCACCATTTATTTTGATATCCTGTATGTCTATGAGGAAACTCTATATCTACACTAGTTCCAGTTTCTGTATTGTAACGTGTTAACATTACATTACGTTCGCTTTTACCACCTTTATACCATGTCATAAAAACATATTTATCATAGGTTTTTATACAGTCTCCATGAGCAGAAATATTTTGACCAAAGAAATAATCATAAGGTGCATTTTCTCCAGTATTTGCTGCAGAACTAGCAACTTTTGAACCATCAAAATGCAAACCTATATCAGAAATTTTCACTTCTTTTTCAAATGTTACTTGTGAAAAAGAATATGAACTTATTAAAAGAATAGTTAATAAACTAAATATATGTTTTTTAAGAGTGTGTTTTTTCATGATTATTATGTTTCATTTGAACTCTGTAAAGATAAAATTGATATGTTTTTAAGCTATCATGTTCTATCCTGTTAAAAAAATAACAGTAAAGTATAAATTAATTGCTTTAAGGCATAAAAAAGACTTCTTCAAGAGGAGTTGATATTGGAGAATTATCTGGGTTTACTGCCATAATATCTGCCATAAAATTCCACCATTTTTTTACAATTTCATTGGATGATAAATCTTGAGAACCTCCATTACCTAAAACTTTTTGAAAGGCAAAAAGCGTACTTGTTTCTTCATCAAAAAAAATAGAATATTCGCTTACGCCAGCCTCTTTTAATAATTCTTTCAATTCAGGCCAAAGCTCATTATGTCTTTTTGTATACGCTTCTTTTTCCCCTTTATTTAATTTCATTTTAAAAGCTATTCTTTGCATATTATTTTTTTTAATGGTTATTAATTATTAAAATTAAACCAATATTTATGTCAGTTATCTATTTTACTTGAACTTCTATATTTTTAATTTCTGCTCCTAATTTTATGCTTCTATTTCCTGGAGATGAATTACCCAGTGTAATTACAGCAGTACCTTGATGTCTTTTTTCTTTACCAAACTCATCAATAAAATTAAAGGCATTTTTACTTAACTTAAATTTTATTTTTGTTGATACTCCTGATTTTAAAGCTATTCTTTTAAAATTTTTTAGTGATGATATAGGTACATTATGTTGATTACCTTTTAAAGACACATACAGTTGTATGACTTCGTTGATATCATATTTCCCTCTATTCTTTAGGGTTGCTTCAACAATTTGTTCTTCATCTTTTTTTACAATATATTTTGATGTTTTTACATCTGAAATTACCAAATTAGAATATGATAGTCCAAACCCAAAAGGATACATTGGTTCTTTTGTCATATACTTATATGTCCTGTCAGACATATTATAATCTTCATAATTAGGTAATTGTGTAACATTTTTAGGGAAAGTTATAGGTAGTTTACCTGAAGGAGAAACATCACCAAAAATAACATCTGCAATCGCATTTCCACCTTGTTCTCCTGGATACCAAGCATAAATAATTGCATCTACCAATTTACTTACTTCTGTTAAATCTACTGGAGAACCTGCAAAAATTACTGCAATAATTGGTTTGCTATGTTTACCTCTCATTTTGCGTAAATAATCCAATTGATTCTCAGGTAATTGCATACTAATATTATCTCCTTTATCAGCAGAACCAATTGCCTCATTTTCTTCACCTTCCATTACAATTGTTAAACCTAATGCAACAATAGTAGCATCTGCCTTACTTGCTAAATAACTATAATTATTACCTTTATTTTTATTGGATTGATTAATCATAGCTCCTGCTCTATACTGCACTCTTGTTATTGGTGAAACTTTGCCCACAATTCCTTCTAAAAGCGTTACCAAATTACTACTTAAACCATAATAATTCCCCAAAAGTGTTCTTATTTCTCCTGCAAACGGTCCACCAACATATAATTGACTAATATCTTTATTTAAAGGAAGTACATTGTTTTTATTTTGCAATAATACAATTGATTTTTGCGCAACTTTTCTGCTTAATTCTATATTTTTTGTTGAATGAATTTTATCTAACCCAATATTAGAATAGGGATTGATATTGGGTTTATCAAACATTCCTAATTTAAAGCGAGTTTTTAACAAAGGGCGCAAACCATTATTTATATCTTCTTCAGAAACCAAACCTTTATCATATGCCCTTTTTAGTTTTTTATACGTTTGTCCACAATTTAAATTCGTGCCACTTTTTAAGGCTAAAGCAGCAGATTCTTCTGGAGTTTTGGTTAATTTATGAGATTTATGAAAGTTTTTAATTGCACCACAATCGCTAACTACATGGCCTTTAAAACCCCAATTATCTCGTAAAATAGTTTGTAATAAAGATTTACTACCACAACAAGCTTCATTATTTGTTCTATTATAGGCACACATTACAGCCTCAACACCTGCATCTACACAAGCTTTAAATGCTGGTAAATACGTTTCGTGTAAATCTTGTTGATTTACAATTGCATTAAAACTATGTCTTTGTGCTTCAGGTCCACTATGTACAGCATAATGTTTTGCACAGGCTGCTGTTTTTAAATACTTTGGATGATTTCCTTGCATTCCTTTAATAAAGGATGCTCCTATTTGTCCTGATAAAAATGGATCTTCTCCATAGGTTTCTTGTCCTCTACCCCATCTTGGATCTCTAAAAATATTTACATTAGGGCTCCAAAATGTCAAGCCCATATAACGAATTGACTCCCTATTTTGTTTAATTAAGTAATTATTTACTGCTCTAGCTTCATCTGAAATCGCATTTCCTACATTTTGAATTAAATCTATATCAAAAGTTGATGCTAAACCTATGGCTTGAGGAAAAACAGTTGCTTTAGGACCTCTTGCAACCCCATGTAAAGCTTCATTCCACCAATCGTAAGATTTTATATCTAAACGATTTATAGCAGTGCTTGCATTTAATAATTGCGATATTTTTTCATCAAGTGTCATGCAATTCAAAAGAAGTTCTGTACGCTTGTCGAAATCTAAATCATTGTTCAACCAAGCTTTAGATTCACAAATAGACTGAGATGTACAATTTGATAATAAAAACAAAGAAAAAAGAAAAAATAAGATGGAGTGCTTTTTAGTATTCTTCATTATGGTTAATGTTAGATTTTTTTTAGTAGAAATGTTAGTATAAAAAAACTGCTATAGCTTTAAAAGTTATAGCAGTTAATAAAAAAATTAATTGTTTATTTTGTAGTAAAGCTCCAAATTTGACCAATACTTACACCTTTTTTATCATCTTTTACAACTATTTTAAAATAGTACGTAGATGCAGCACTTAAACCCAAAGCATTAAATGTGTTTTCTGATTGATTTTCAGATACTTTTGTTGTTGGATTTGGATTAGTGTCTAAGTAAACATCGTATTTTAAAGAATCTCCATCTGCATCAGAAGCTGTCCAGCTTAAAGTAGTACTTGTAGCGTCTATTTCAGAATTTAAAGCAGGTGCTTCTAAGTTTGGTGAAAAAGGTATGTGATTAGTAACACCATCACCTTCTGTTAAAAATTGATTTACAGCAGAATAATCGCTTTCTGCAGATTTATTGTCTATTGCTTTTATACGCCAGAAATACCCTTTTCCTCTTTCTAATGTAATTAATTTTGATTCAGAAAAACTAGTTACGGTTTGTAATAATGGTGAGAAAGAATTGTTAGCTGCTATTTCTAGTCTATATGTAATTCTATTTCCTTCTGCATCTGTAGATTTACTCCATTCGAAAATTATATTGTTATTAATACAAACAATGTTGCTTGATGGGTATATTAAATCTGGTATAGAAGGTGCAGTATTTACAATTTCTGGTTCTTGTATTTCATCAC
>JBGCFX010000084.1:0-6278 GCA_045110395.1 Polaribacter sp. | reverse complement strand
ATAAAGAATAAGATTACCATCCATTTTTTTTTTTCTTTTCATTTCTTTACTTAAAAATCGTTTGATATTTGCGACATTTCTACGTGTCCAAAAAATGACAACTGCAACAAATACCAATGCTGCTAAAATTTCGAAAGTCCCAATTAAAAAAGCGTAAAAAGAATCTCCTAAAAAACCTTGAAAAATTCTGTGAGTACCAAATAGACCATCTACAATAATTTCTAAAACTTCTATGTTTATGATTATAAAACCAACATAAACAACAATATGTAAAAAACCAGAAAAAGGTCTTTTTACCATCTTAGATTGCCCAAGTGCAATCATCATCATATTTTTTAATCTTTCAGATTTTTTATCTTTTCTGTCTACATCTTTTCCTAGTTTGATGTTTCTTGATAGCTTGCGAATATTCATCGCAAAAAAACCAATTCCGAAAGCTAAAATAATTGCAAAAATGATGTTTGGTATGTATTGCATAAAATCGATTATTTAATGTTGAATTATTTATTTGATTGCTCTTCTAACTTTTTGTCTTTATTGGGTGTGTAAGGTTTTGCTTTTTTACCAAATAAAGAGAAATGCACAAATCTTTTCGGATTTAGTTTCATTTCCTCTAACAGTTTTTCGAGCTCTTTAGACATTGTTGTTAGGTTGTTATACAATTTTTCATCTGTAACTAATTTACCCAATGTTCCTTTACCACTATTAATTCCTTTTAACAAAGCATTTGAGGCATCTAAAGTAGCTTCAGCTTTTTTAATAATTGCACCAATATTTGCATTTGCTAATGTGTCTGAAACTTTAGATAGTTTGTCTGTTATGTTTTTGGTATTTGTAACTGTTATTTTTAATTCTGTTGATGTTGAATCGATTACATTATTAATAGATAACATTGTTCGTTTAACTTCTGCTAATGTGTTTTCAAACGTTTTTACAGATCGTTTTATGCTATTTTGTGTTTTTAAATCTAAAATATTATTTACATTTTTAAATAAAGAATCTGCACTAACAATAACATTTTCTAACTTTGATTGAAGTGGGTCTAAACGCTCTCCTATAGAAGTAAATAAGCTAGATTCTATTTCTCCTTCTAAAGTATCTTCTGTAACAGCAGTTTCGCCTTCATAGCTTGGTATTATTGCTAAATTTGAAGGACTTAATGGACTTGGAGAATATATTTTAACAACACTTTGATTAGAGAATTGGAATTCATCCTGAATAGAAAATCGAACAATTAAATGGCCTCTTTTTTCTGGTGATTGATCGAATTTAATACTTTGTACTTTACCAACTTTTAAACCATTAATGGTTACAGCACTAGATCTGGTTAAACCACCAATTTGACTGTACTCAACATTAAAATATCGGGTATTACCATGAAATAAATTCTTACCTTTTAAATAATTGAAACCCCAAATAGATATTGCTATAATAATTAGGGCTACAATACCAGTTTTTAATTCTCTTGACATAAATAGAAGTTTAATAACAAAACTACTAATTATTTTTGGGAGAAGCTGTTAAAATCACTTCATTTTAATAGCTTCTTTTACAGATATTTTAGCACCATTTTTAATTGCAACAATAAATGCAGAAGTATATCCTTTAGACTTAGCCGTTTTTAATGATTTTTTTACAAGATTATAATCTGAAGTATTGCCATAATAATATTTATAAAAACTACCTATTTTAACTCTTTCTACACTTTTTAATCCTTTAAAATTGTATGATTTTGTTGCGATTTTATTTTTACCAGATGCCAATTGAATTTTAAATTCTACGTCATTAATCACCATATTATTAACAACTTTATCTACAACTGTGTTTAGTTTTAAATTAGAAATATAGTTATTTATAGCATCTGCAATTGTATTTGCCATTTGCGTTTGCCCACTTTTAGAATTTAAGTATTTACCTTCTTTTTTGTTAGTTAAATAACCTAACTCTACCAAAACACTTGGCATTATGGTTTCTCTTAAAACTTGAAAATTATCTTGTTTTACTTTTCTATCTTTTCGTTTTAGTTTAAAAGCAAAATTATTTTGAATTAAACTGGCGATTTCTAAACTTTTATCAAGGTTTTCTTCTTGTAAAAGTGATAAACCAATAACAGACTCTGCAGAATTAGAATCAAAACCTTCATATTTATCTTTGTAATTATCTTCTAATAAAATTACAGCATTTTCTCTTTTAGCTATTTCTAAGTTTTTTTTATTACCACGTAAACCCAAGACAAAAGTTCCTGCTCCATAAGCATTAGTTGTATGAGAATCGCAATGAATGGAAACAAATAAGTCAGCTTTGGCTTGGTTTGCAATATCACCTCTTTTCCATAAATCTATAAAAACATCTTTTTTACGAGTATAAATAACTTTTATATCTTTCTTTTTTGCTAATATTTTGCCAACTTGTAAAGCTACTTTTAATGCAATTTTTTTCTCTCTATAACCATTACCAATGTTACCTGGGTCTTTACCTCCATGACCTGCATCAATTACAATAACATATTTTTTTTGGGCGTACACAGAAGTTATGCTCGAAAAAAACAGTAACGTGCAGATTAAAATAAAACCTATTTTAAACTTGGTATAAAATTTGTTGTTTTGTTGGAATCGCATCAATAAAATTTAACTAATTTTGGCAACATAAATTTGGTGCTTCAAATATTGAGCCATACTTTTACCTTAACACAAAAATAGTATATATAGCATTGCAATCAAACCAATTATACATACTTTTATTTTGTTGTTTCTTTTTTATAGAAATATCTTACACTCAAGATATAAAATCTGATAAAAAGATTGCAACTCCTATTACTAAAAACGACACTTTACCTATTAAAGGAAAAAGTGCTTTTTTAAAAAGTAAAAAGGATTCCCTGCTCAATAAAAACAAAGATACTATTGCTAAAGATTCTTTAAAACCTAAAGAAACTATAGAAGATATTATTACGCATACTGCTATAGATTATACCATACAAAACGCAAAAAATAAAACAGTTACTTTGTATAATGAAGCACAAATAAAATATACAGACATAGATCTAAAAGCTGGGATTATTATTGTTGATTATAAGAAAAGTACACTTTTTGCAAAAGGGATTAAAGATAGTACTGGTTACAAACAACGTCCAGTTTTTATACAAGGAGGTCAGGAATCTGAACAGGATTCTATCATTTATAATTTTAAAAGCAAACGTGCTTTAATTTATGGTCTAAAAACTAAACAAGGAGAAATGTTTACCTATGGAGAGAAAACCAAACGTGTAAATGATTCCACTATTTTTATACGAAAAATTAGATTTACAACATCAGAAAAAGAAGTTCCTGATTATTATATTGCTACTAACAAAGCAAAATTAGTGCCTGGTAAGAAAATAATTGTAGGTGTTAGTAATTTAGTTTTAGCAGATGTACCCACACCTTTATTTTTACCTTTTGCTTATTTTCCTATGACTGAAACTAGTGTTTCTGGTTTTTTAATCCCTGCTTTTGATACAGGTAGTAGTCAAAGAGGTATTGGTTTTCAGAATGGTGGTTATTATTTTGCTATTAGCGATTATGTAGATTTAGCTGTACAAGGAGATTTATATTCTAATGGAAGTTGGGGATTAAGAATGAATTCTAATTATAGAAAAAGATACAGATTTAGTGGTAATTTTATTTTTAATTTTGAGAATAATATTAACGGAATTAGAGGTTTTAGTACTTTTAGTAGAAGTAACAACTTTAATGTAAGATGGTCTCATAGCCAAGATGCAAAAGCAAGTCCTAATTCTAGATTTACTGCTTCTGTTAATTTAGGTAGTAGCCGATTTTTTAGAGAATCTCAAAATCAATTTAATGTTTCGCAAACACAAACAAATACTTTTAACTCTTCTATAAATTATAGCAAGACATTTGTTGGCACTCCTTTTAATATGAATCTTACTGCCACTCATCAACAAAATACAAATACACAAAAAATTACGATGACATTGCCTTCGTTAACAGTAAATATGAATCGTATTTACCCATTTGCAGGTAAAGGTGGTGTTAAGAAAAATCCGATTCAAAAATTAGGCTTTAACTACACAATGCAAGGTCAATATTTAATTGATACTACAGATGATGAGTTTTTTACCAGTAAAATGTTTGAAACTGCAAGAGCTGGTATGCAACATAAAACTGGTACAAATACCAATATTAAAGCTTTTAAGTATTTTACCTTATCACCAAGTGTTAATTATGAAGAAGTTTGGCATTTCGATTATATTCAAAAAAATTATGATGCTACCAAAAACGTGGTGGTTACAGATACTTTAAGAGGTTTTAAAAGTTATAGAGAATACAATGCAGGTATTAGTTTATCTACAAATATTTACGGAACTCTTAATTTTAAAAAAGGACGTTTAAAAGCCATAAGACACACATTTAGACCTTCAGTTTCTTACTCTTACAGACCAGATTTTAAAGATGCACATTTAAAAACTGTTCAAAGAAGTGTAGATCCTTTAGATTTAGAGGAGTATACAGTGCATGATCAAGGAATTTATGGAGGTCCATCAAGTGGACTTAGCAATTCTATTGGAATTACTTTAAACAATGTTTTAGAAGCAAAAATGGCTCCCAAAGATCCTGATAGTGATGATGAAGATGAAAAAATTACGATTTTAAATAACCTAAATTTTAGCAGTTCTTATAATATTGCTGCAGATAGTTTACGATGGTCTCCTGTAAGTTTTTCTGCAGGTACTCGTTTGTTTAATGATAAATTAGCGGTAAATCTTAGTGGCTCTATGGATCCTTATCAAGTAGCAAATGTAAATGGTACTGCTGTTAGAATTAACAAATTTAACCCTGGAATATTTAGAGTAACCAATGCTAGTTTAACAGCCAACTACTCCATTTCTAGTGAAGATTTTAAAGAAGATAAAAAAGACGATAAAAAAAAGCAGAATAGCGACCCCAATAATTCTCAAAATGTAATTGGTGCAGATATTAACCCTTTAGACCAATTTGGACAAAGAAGTAATATAAATTCAAATAAAGAAGACAAAAATAAAACAGCTAATCTTTATAAAGCAGATATACCTTGGTCTATGAGTTTAGCTTACTCTACCAATTTTATTAATAACGGAATTGAACCTTCTACAATTGGCGTACACAGTATCATGTTTAGTGGTAATGTAGAATTAACACCAAAGTGGTCTGTTGGTTATTCTTCTGGTTATGACGTAAAAGCTGGGGCTTTTACGTTTTCTAGGTTCAATTTTAGTAGAGATTTAGACAGTTGGCAATTCAATTTTAATTGGGTTCCTTTTGGTACAAATTCTTCTTATACCTTTTTTATCGGTATAAAATCTTCTGTATTAGCAGATTTAAAATGGGATAAAAATAAACCACCAGATAGAGTTTTATTTTAAGTTGATGTTCTTTTATGACTTAAAAAAAGTGAAAAACGGCAAAAGACTTCGACAAACTCAGCCTGACAATCGTTAGAAAAATTGAAATTCTGAATACTTAGAAACTACAAAATATGAAAAAAATAATAACAACTTCAAAAGCACCAGCTCCAATAGGCCCCTACAATCAAGCAGTTTTAAGTGGAGACACATTGTATACATCTGGACAAATAGCTCTGCATCCAGAAACAGGTGAATTAGTTTTGGACTCAATAAAAGAAGAAACTAAACAAGTAATGGAAAACTTAAAAGAAGTTTTAGCTGCTGCAGATATGACTTTCGAAAACATAATTAAAACATCTATATTTATTTCTAATATGCATAATTTTGCAGAAATAAATTCTGTTTACGGACAATATTTCAACGAAGAAACTGCACCTGCTAGAGAAACAGTTGAAGTTGCAAACTTACCTAAGTTTGTAAACGTGGAAATTAGTGCGATTGCTGTAAAATAGTAATACAGTGCTCAAAACTAAAAAAACCTGATAGAAATAAATCTATCAGGTTTTTTTATTGAGTTTATTTTGTAATACTATAAAGTATCTGCATATTCAATTAAATCTACAATTTTAGTAGAATATCCCATTTCATTATCATACCAAGAAACAACTTTTACAAAGTTATCATTTAAAGCTATACCAGCTTTTGCATCAAAGATTGATGTTCTTGTGTCTCCAACAAAATCTTGAGAAACTACCATATCTTCAGTATATCCTAAAACACCTTTCATTGATCCACTTTCTGAGGCTGTTTTCATAGCTGCACAAATATCTTCATAAGAAGCTGCTTTTTCTAACTTTACAGTTAAATCTACCACAGAAACATCCATAGTTGG
>JBGCFX010000083.1:0-22141 GCA_045110395.1 Polaribacter sp. | reverse complement strand
TAAAAGACCTTCTTCTTGATGATAGATTTGCGCTATTTCTATAAGCTGTATAATAAATCCTATTATCTTCTAAAAAGATAGAAATAGAGTGTGTACTACCATCTTCTTCATAAATTACTTGTCTGGATGTAATATCATCTGTTTTAAACCAAAACTCAATGGTTCTGTCTGTAACATTTCTGATATTAATAGCGTCAGTATTTTCTGGAGAAATAAAATCATCTGTTCCATTAAAAGATATACCTGAAGAACAAGGTAATTGTGCAAATAATATATTTGCATAAATAAGTAATATTAAGGGGAGTATTTTTTTCATCTTTTTCAAACGCGTAGCTCTTACACTAAATCGATAAACAAAAGTACACAAAAAAAAAACTCATCACTTAAATAAAAAGTTAAATTCTTTTATTTACTAGTTTTTAATAATTGATTTACAGTTAATTACAAACAAAAAACATTTTAATTATTTATTGCTATTTTTTTATTCAAGACTCTATTATCTTTTAAAATTGCATTTATAATATAAATCCCTTCAGCTAAATTAGAAACATTTTTAGATTGGTTTCCAAAAAAAGCAGCCACTTTTTTACCTTGAATATTATATAAAGAAACTTCTTTTACATTGTCTACATCAAAATCATATTCTACAATTAGTTCATTTACACCATCAACATACACTGTAAAATCTTTAGAGTCAATTTCATTTACAACATCAGTTTGCTTTTCTGTAGATTTAGCATTTGATGCCTTTCTTTTCTTTTTTGTATAAATTAATTTGAATCTCGTATTATTTTCTCCTATTGAGTCTATTGTAAAAGTATATTTTCTTTTTCTTAAATCTGTTGTTATTTTCTTTTCTGTATCTCTAAGATAAATATAGTAATCTTCATTTATATATTCTTCTTGAATACTAATAGAATGTTCACCAATTTCATCAACAATAAATCCTAATTTTACCACTTTTTTATCTCTTTTTAATTCAGGGTATCCCTGAATAGATACTTTTTTACCTCCTCTAACTATAGAGTAAAAACCTAATGATTTTTGGTTGACATCAAAAAAAGCATCAAATTTTCTATCAAACCTATTTGTTGCTCCTTTTAAGAACCCAACTAACAATGTGTTCTTTTTTTCTGCTCTACTAAAAGTAAACCAAGATCTATCAATCTTCTTGTTATTACTAACGTTACTTTGTCCCTTATAAAATTGGTTATTATTTGCTACAATTTGATGTGTAGTTTTAAATGTAATTGTACTGTTAGTAGTTGTTTTTACAAAAAAGCCTTGTCCAGTTCCTATTTTTCCTGTTACTCCTGCAGAAGCACCTCCTGTAGAATTATATTGTAAATAATCAGACACATTATTTTCTCCAACTTCTGCAGTATTTTGATTCCAAAAACAGACTGTGCCATCTATATCTGAGTTGTCTGTATCTGCTATAATTAAATCCCAATCAATTGCAGATGGGTAAGGATTACCTACTAAATTATCTCCACTTGTAGACCATTCTATACCATCAGAACCTTCTCCTGCCAAATTTGAGGTGTTGTAAACATTTACAGTAACATCTCCTTCATTTATTTTACCAGAAAAAGTTCTTAATTGCCCTCCTAAACTTTCATTCTGTATTGCATAACCAATTCCTGGTTTAAAATTTGAAGTTCCATGAAAAGCCCAATCAGAACTTGATGCACTAGATTCGAACCTGTAAATTAATTCTGCATCTGCAAAAACAGTACTAATATTGCTATTTGATTCTATTACTGGAGAACTCCAATAAGAATAAAAATCATTTCCTACATAAGTTGGTGTCAATCTCTTTATATCAAAAGTACCTGAACCCGTAATTGAAGAATTACAAGAATGAAAAATCAGAGCTCCACCATCTTCTACAGTAATTTTACCATTGTTTGTTAATGTATAAAAGACATTTAATGTACCTCCATTTTGAACAATAATTTCTGCTCCTGAATTTACAGTAAGTCTACCAATATTTGTTTCTGAAGTAATAATGGGATTGTTAGATGAGCTATTTATGATTACAGTTTGTGTTTTAGTAACATCTGGAGAAGTGCCAGACCAATTTGCATTGTTAGAAAAATCTGATGAAGTTCCTCCATTCCAAGTATAATCTGTTCCACTACCATTTGCAGTAGCTGTTGCTGCTATAGAAGAAGTTCCATTTGCTTCATATTTCATTTGATCTCCTTCTTGGTAAGCTACCAAACTTGTTCCTGCATCTAAAAAATCTGATTTATTTGTATTTATTTGAGTTTCGGTTCTGGCAACATTCCAAATTCTTAACAAAGCAATGTTTCCTTCAAAATTATTATCATTTGAATTCTGACCTGTAAATGTACCATTATAAGTTCCTTTTCCTGTTCCACCCCAATTTGTATTAGCAAGTGTAGAAGGATATCTAATATTCCCTCCATTTCTACCAATAGAAACATTACCAGAATGATTACTAATTTGTAATCCATCCTGAGAATCTTGCTCTACACCGTCTAAAAACCACTTAAATGTAATATCTGGTGTTGCAGTATCTTCAATTGTAAAAGCAATATGAGTCCATTTATTAACTTCTATATCATCAACATCAGACCTAAAAAACCTTCTTCTTGATGCGTTATCTGCATTGTTTCTATAACCTCCAACATAAACCCTATTGTTTTCGATAAAAAACAAAATTACATTTACTTGTGCTCCCTCTTCATATATAACTTGTCTTGTTGTTATATCATTAGGCTTAAACCAAAACTCTATAGTTCTATTTCTTGTGTTTTGTAAATTAATAGCATCAGTATTTGGTATTGTTATATAATCATCTGCCCCATTTGCATTAAATCCTGCACTACAAGGTATTTGTGCAAATGTTACATTTGCAACTAGTAAAAACAATGTAATAATATATTTTGTAAAATTTTTCATAATTTAAACTCTTTTCTACTTATTTAGACAAGAAATACCTTTTAAAGTCACAGTATTATATCTGTAATACGACTGATAGCTTATAAAAATCGTTAAGAGGTTTTAATTAGTCGTTGAATGAAATCATATTTATTGTTAAGAATATTACAAAATCAATGCCTAAATAAATTATTCTTTCTAAAATTTAGTTAAACTCAACAATTGTTTAGAGTATTTCATAATTTCTTTAGATTTTTGATAGATAACTAGATAATATCTATATTTTTCACTTTTATAAAAAATGATGAACCCACTTTTACAAGATTTTAATACAGCTCCTTTTTCTAAAATTTCTAATGCAGATTATAAACCTGCAATTAAAAAAGGTATCGAAATTGCCAAAGCAGAAATTGATGAAATCATAGATAATTCTGAGAATCCAAATTTTGAAAATACTACTGTTGCCTTAGATTTTACTGGAGAAAAACTAAACAGAATTACATCTATCTTTTTTAATTTGAATTCTGCTGAAACTAATGATGAAATCCAAAAAATTGCACAAGAAATTTCTCCTTGGTTAAGTGAATTTAGAAATGACATCACTTTAAATGCAGATTTATTTAAAAGGGTAAAATCTGTTTTTGATGATAAAAATAATCTAGATTTAAATCCTGAACAACAAATGTTGTTAGAAAAGCAATACAAAGGTTTTGCAAGAAATGGAGCCAATTTAAATAAGGCTGATAAAACCAAACTTCGTGAGATTGACTCAAAACTCTCGAAATTATCATTAAAATTTGGTGAAAATGTTTTGGCAGAAACTAATACTTTTGAAATGCATTTAACAGATGAAAAAGACCTTTCTGGTTTGCCTGAATCTGCTAAAGAAGCAGCACATCAATTAGCAAAAGAAAGAAAAAAAGAAGGCTGGGTTTTTACTTTAGATTACCCAAGTTATATTCCTTTTTTAACCTATGCAGATAATAGAGAGTTAAGAAAAAAGTTAGCAATTGCTGCTGGTAAAAAAGGGTTTCAAGACAACAAATTCAATAATGAAAAAATTGTTTTAGATATTGTAAACCTTCGTAATCAAAGAGCAAATTTGTTGGGTTATAAAACACATGCACATTTTGTTTTGGAAGAAAGAATGGCTGAAACTCCAGAGAAAGTAATAGATTTTTCTAACAATCTTTTAGAAAAGGCAAAACCTGCAGCATTAAAAGAGTTCAAGAATTTAGAAAATTATGCCAAAAAATTAGACAATATAGATCAACTTCAAAAATGGGATGGTGCTTATTATTCTGAAAAATTAAAGAAAGAATTATTCGATTTAGATCAAGAAATTTTAAAACCTTATTTTAAATTAGAAAATGTAATTGATGGTGTTTTTGAAATTGCAAATCGTCTTTTTGATTTAAAATTTGAAGAAGTATCAACAATCGATAAATATCATAAAGATGTAAAAACTTATAATGTAATTGATACAGATGGTAATTTTATTGCAGTTTTTTATGCAGATTTCCATCCAAGAGCAGGTAAAAGAAATGGTGCTTGGATGACTTCTTACAAATCGCAACAAATTAAAAACGGAATTAACGAAAGACCTCATGTTTCTATCGTTTGTAATTTCACAAAACCAACTTCCTCAAAACCTTCACTTTTAACTTTTAATGAAGTTACTACCTTGTTTCACGAATTTGGTCACGCTTTACATGGAATATTAGCAAATACAACTTATAATAGCTTATCAGGTACTTCTGTTTCTTGGGATTTTGTGGAATTACCAAGTCAAGTTTTAGAAAACTGGTGTTATGAAAAAGAAGCTTTAGAATTGTTTGCCAAACATTATGAAACTGGTGAAATTATCCCAATGAAATATGTAGAGAAAATAAAAGAATCCGCAAGTTTTCATGAAGGAATGCAAACTTTACGTCAACTAAGTTTTGGACTATTAGATATGAAATGGCATTCTGAAAATCCATCAGAAATAAAATCTATTAAAGATTTTGAAAATGATGCTTTTAGCGATACAAAGCTATATCCTGATGTTGCAGAAAATGTAATGAGTACAGCTTTTTCGCATATTTTTCAAGGAGGATATTCTGCAGGATACTATTCTTATAAATGGGCAGAAGTTTTAGACGCAGACGCTTTTGAATATTTCTTAGAAAAAGGAATATTTAATAAGGGATTGGCTACAAAGTTTAAAGAAAACGTATTGTCTAAAGGTGGTACAGAAAAACCAATGGAATTATACAAACGTTTTAGAGGACAAGAACCAAAACCAGATGCACTTTTAAAAAGAGCTGGGTTATTAACTAACAAATAATAATCAACAAAAGTTGTTATAAAAATGTTTTCTATTCGTTATATAGTTAGTATGAAAAATATTTTTTTTAGTTTTCTGATATTATTTACCATTTCTTCTTTCTCACAAATTGTAATAAGAGGAACAGTTTACGATATAAAAGGTCCATTAGAAGGTGCTGCAGTGTATTTTAACAATACTATGATTGGTACAACTGCCAATGAAAAAGGAGAATTTTCTATACCAGTTAAAGAAGGTCAACATCAATTAATTATTTCTTATTTAGGTTACAAAACCATAAGTTATGCCTTAAATACAGCTACTTATAACAAACCATTAACTTTTGCTTTAGTTGAGGAAGAAAATATGTTAGATGAAATTATCATTAAAAAAACTGTTTATGATGATGAATGGAAATATAATTTACAAAGATTTGAACAAGAGTTTATTGGTAGAACAGAATTGGCAAAAGATTGTAAAATTGTAAACCCAAAAGTGCTTCATTTTAATTATAATGCGAAAGAACAGATTTTAACTGCTATACCAAGAAAGCCTTTAGAGATTATTCATAAAGGTTTGGGGTATAAAATTATCTATGATTTGGTCGATTTTACAATCAATAAAAATTATGTGTCTTATTTAGGCTATTCTAGATATGAGCAATTAAAAGGAAGCAAGAGAAAGCAAAAACGTTGGAAAAAAAACAGGTTACAAGCCTATAATGGTTCTGCTGTTCATTTTTATAAATCTGCAATGCAGGATAAAATTTACGAAGAAGGTTTTATTGTAAATCAATTTAAAAGAGTTGCAAACCCAGAAAGACCATCAGAAAAAGAAATTAAAAAAGCGAGAGCATTAGTAAGACTTTCTAGGTCAAGTATTAATTTTACAAAAAAAATTGACACTCCCAAAACAGCAATAGATTCTGCTTTATTGGTTTTGAGAAAAGTTAGATTACCTAAGTTTAAAGATTATTTGTATAAAAGTAAAGTACCACAATCTGAAATTATATCCATAAAAGATAATATTCCTTATTTAGAATTTAAAGACAACATAATGGTTGTGTATACCAAAGAAAAAGAAGAAGAGGGGTTTATTTTAAGAAATGCTTTTAGCAAACCAAGAAAAGCAACATTTCAAACCTCAAGTATAATTCCTTTAGAAAGACCTTCTGCAATTAGTAAAGATGGTACTTTATACAATCCTTTAGATATTTATTATGAAGGATATTGGGGTTATGAGAAATTCGGAAATATGTTGCCTTTAGATTATGTACCAGTTTCTAGTAAGCAGTAAATTCAGTAAACAGTTTTCAGTCAGTTTATAAGTGAAAGCTATGACTGCACTGACTAAAAAACTGCTAACTATTTTTTGCCTCAATCCATTTACTCATATACTTTGTAGCTTGTAAAGTTTGATATTGCAATAAACTACCTATGAAATTTTGAGTTCTATGAGTTTCTAAATTTTGTTGAATTTCTTCAATTTGTTTGATAAAAGGAATGCCTAATTTTTCTTTATTATAGATATTGTTGATGATATTTATTCCATTATTTTGAGCCATCTTCCAAGTATTTGCTTCTAAATACAATATAACTGCCTTTTTAGAAAACTCAGTAAAATCATTCTCCACAAAACCATTCCAATACAAATTTTCACTCATACCTTCTACTCCAATAGAAGTTGTTACACTTGGTGTACCACAAAACATTGCTTCTGTCAATTTTCCTTTTATACCTGCACCAAAATTTAAAGGAGCTAAAACTACTTTTGCATTTTCTACAACTTCGTTGGCATTTTCAGCAAAACCTTTAATTAAAAAACCTTCTTTTTTATTGTGCAATTCTTGAATTTGCTGATTTACATACGCACCATAAATATGCAATTCTGCTTCTGGGAGTTGTTTTTTAATGTGAGTCCAAATGTGTTTTTTTAAAGTGATTACTGCATCCACATTTGGTTTGTGAAAAAAATTACCAATAAAAACAAAATGTTTTCTTTCTTTAAAAGATTTCCATTTCTTTTGTTGATGTTCAGAAATATTCTCTAACAAAAAAGGCAAATACATTAAAATATTTTCATCAATTTTAAAAACATTTCTGAGTAAATCCATTTCATAAGTAGAAATAATCAGACTTAAATCAGTTCTTAAAATGGAAGCTATTTCTCTTTTAGCATCATCTGATTTTAATAAAGCTTCTGTTGTAAACTCTTCTCCTTTTTTTAATTGTTGATGTCTTACTTTTCGTAAAAAGTGTAAATCTTCTGTATCTAAAATTCGGATTGCATTTGGGCAATTTTCGGCAACTCGCCAACCAAATTGCTCTTCTATCATAAAACGATCAAAAAGTACAATTGTAGGTTGTAATTGGTTGATAAAAACATCAAAAGAAGCATTATTTAATTCAATAAAAACCTCTTTAACTCCAAGTGAAATTAAGTCAATTGCTTTTTCGTTTTTTTGAGAAGTTGATGCAAAAGTAATGTCCCAATTTTGTTTTAAAAATTGTTCTATAAGCTGCAACATTCTACTTCCTGCAGCAGAAGAATTGGGTTCTACCCAAACTGTTCCAATAATTAAAACTTGTTGTTTAATCAATTATTTCGCAGTCATTTGTTGCTTATAATCTCCTTGAATTTTCTTTCCCCAAGTAACAATTGCTTCTATTTGTTCTGGTGTTAAATTTGCATCAGAATGCGTCCAAGTATAAGAGTTTAAAGGCATTTCTCCTTTTTCTACTTCTTCATATAATTCATCCATTTTATGCTCTTTCTTTTTTAAAGAATAAGAAGCCCATTTAGAGAAATTTAAATGTTTTTTACCATCTTTAATATGATCATTTAACCAATAATTTACAGGAGTTATAGAATTATACCAAGGATAATTTGTTTTGCTTGAATGACAATCGAAACAAGTAGTTTCTAGAATTTTTTTAACATTTTCTGGCGGATTTGTTTCTGCAATAAAAGTAGACACAGAAGCTAAATCTCCATCATTTTTTTCTGGCCCAAAAAATTGTGCTATTACAAGAGCTATCAACAAGAATACAAGTATTTTTTTTAGAGTTTTCATCTTTTAATTTTAAGAATATTTTGTGCTGTAAAACTACTAAATTCTAACTTTATTCTGTGAAAATATCCGTATTTTTGTCAACTATTACTAAAAACAACCTAAAAAAGGTTAAATTTTACGCAAAAGACAATCACTTATGAAATACGATATTATTGTTATTGGTTCTGGTCCTGGAGGATATATTTCTGCAGTTAGAGCTTCTCAATTAGGTAAAAAAGTAGCAATTATAGAAAAATATGCAACTTTAGGAGGAACTTGCTTAAATGTTGGCTGTATCCCTTCTAAAGCTTTGTTAGATTCTTCTCATCATTTTTATGATGCTGTTCATCATTTTGAAGAACATGGTATTTCTGTAGAAAAACCTTCTTTCGATTTTAGTAAAATGGTAGAAAGAAAATCTAAAGTTGTGGAAACTACAACTGGTGGAATTAAATATTTAATGGACAAAAACAATATTGATGTTTTTGAAGGTTTGGGTTCTTTTGAGGATGCAACTCACGTAAAAATTACTAAAAACGATGGTTCATCAGAAATAATTGAAGGAACAAATATTATTATTGCAACAGGTTCTAAACCATCTACTTTACCTTTTATTTCTTTAGATAAAGAACGTATAATTACTTCTACAGAAGCTTTGAAATTACCAGAAGTACCAAAACATTTAATCGTAATTGGTGGTGGTGTAATTGGCTTAGAATTAGGTTCTGTCTATAAACGTTTGGGTGCAGATGTTTCTGTGGTAGAATATGCTCCTAAAATTACACCTACTATGGATGCTGACGTTTCTAAAGAATTACAAAAGGTTTTAAAGAAACAAGGCATTAAATTCTTTACAAGTCATGGTGTAACTGCTGTAGAAAGAAATGGTGATGAAATAACTGTAAAAGCAAACAATAAAAAAGGTGTAGAAGTAGAATTTAAAGGAGATTATTGTTTGGTTGCTGTTGGTAGAAAAGCATATACAACTGGTTTAGGTTTAGAAAAAGTGGGTGTAGAAGTTAATGAACGTGGACAAGTTGCTGTAAACAACCATTTACAAACAAATGTTAAAAATATTTATGCCATTGGCGATGTTGTAAAAGGTGCAATGTTAGCTCATAAAGCTGAAGAAGAAGGTGTTGTTGTTGCAGAATATTTAGCTGGCGAAAAACCACATATAGATTATAATTTAATTCCTGGTATTGTTTATACTTGGCCAGAAGTTGCTGCTGTTGGTAAAACAGAAGACGAATTAAAAGAAGCAAATATTGATTATAAAGCTGGTAAATTTTCTATGAGAGCTTTAGGTAGATCTAGAGCAAGTGGAGATATAGATGGGTTTGTAAAGGTTTTAGCTGATAAAAATACAGATGAAATTTTAGGAGTACATATGGTTGGTGCAAGAGTTGCAGATTTAGTTATGGAAGCTGCTGTTGCAATGGAGTACAGAGCTTCTGCAGAAGATTTGGCAAGAATTTGCCATGGACACCCAACGTATTCTGAAGCTGTAAAAGAAGCTGCAAAAGCTGCTTGGGATGGAAAACCTTTAAATGCTTAATAAAAAAGTTAGCTTAAATATAAAACCAGTAAAACAAAATTTTACTGGTTTTTTTTATGCTTTTAATTTTCTGAATTTATTTAAAGTTACTCTTTAAACCAACTTGAGTATTTTACGTAATTATTGGCAATTCTATCTATTTCTCCAGAAATTAATTCTTGTGAAATATCTTTTACTTTTTTGGCAGGAACTCCTGCATAAATGCTACCACTTTCTACTTTTGTATTTTTAGTAACAACTGCTCCTGCAGCAATTATGGAATTAGATTCTACAACACAATCATCCATAATAATAGATCCCATTCCTATTAAAACATTATCGAGAATTGTACAACCATGTACAATTGCATTGTGCCCAATAGAAACATTATTACCAATAGTTGTTGGCGATTTTTGATAAGTTGCATGAATTACTGCTCCATCTTGTATGTTTACTTTATTACCAATCTTGATAAAATGAACATCTCCTCTAATTACTGCATTGTACCAAACACTACACTCTTTACCAAGTGAAACTTCACCAAGAATTGTGGCATTTTCTGCTACAAAACAATCTTCTGGTATTTGTGGATATTTATTATTTACTGATTTTATTATGGGCATAGTTTTATTTATTTTTTTTATAAAAAACATTTTTATTTGATAAATCAGTTTTTAAAGCTTTAATTCCTTTTTCAATAATTCTGAATTGGTGCTAAACGATTTTTTTCCATTCTTTAACAACATTTTTTTTATTCTTGTCTAACTCATAAAATGTTCTATTTTCGAAAAGAGTTAGAGTATCGTTTTTAACTTCACATCTCCCTTCAATATCTTGCCAAAGCCAACAACTGCTTCCTCTTTTTTGATAAATAAAATTATTATCGACTTTAATAATTAATTTATCTCCTTTAGAATTATCAACAATATTATATTCACCTACAATTTCAGCATTTAACATCGCAAAAAAGAATAAAAATAAGAAAATGTACTTCATATTATTGTTATTTAAAATAAGACAACAAATTGGCTTTTTGCGAAGCAGAAACCAAAATTTCTTTTCCACTAGAAACAATGACACTTCCTCCTTTTCCTTTTTTGTATTTAGTAATTGCATTTACATTAACCAAATACGATTTATGGATTCTAGCAAACGTATGTTCTTTTAAAGCTTCTTCAAAATATTTTAAAGTTTTACTCACTAATTTCTTTGAATTCGCTAAATGAATTTCTGTATAATTATCATCTGCCTTACAAAAAACAATATCACTAATATTTAAAACTTCAAAACCATCTTGTTGTGGAATCGTTATTTTACCAGTAGCAGAATTCGTTTTTGGTACTAAAATTTGATGCTGTAATTCGTTTTCTTTTTCTTTAATTTCTGTGACAATATTTACAGCTTTTATCAGCTCATCTATAGAAATTGGTTTTAGTAAATAATAACTTGCATGATTGTTTAAGGCTTCTATTGCATAATGGTCATAAGCTGTTACAAAAACGGTTTCAAAGGTTCTGTTTTGTACTTTTTCTAATAGGTCAAAAGCGTTACCAAATGGCATTTCTACATCTAAAAACACCAAATCTAATTCGTGTTTTTGAATGAATTTATAGCCTTCTTCTATATTTTCTGCTTCACCCAACAAAGTTACATTTGGGCAATATTTACCTAAATAATTACGCAGAATTTCTCTGCTTATTTGTTCGTCTTCAATTATTATGGCTTTTAATTTCATAAGTATTAAGTTGGGAGTTAGAAGTATGAAGTTGGAGGTTTCAAATCTGACTTACTACTTTACGCTTCAAACTTTGTTTTAATTTTTTGATTTAGATTTATTTGTTGTATTTCTGAAATTTAGAGTTAGAAAGAAAAACTTCTTTCTTCCAACTTCAAACTTCCAACTTTAAAAACAATTCAACTTTTGTTCCTGCTCCATTTTCTAAAACATCAGTAACATTTACAGAAATTCTTTCTTTGTACATATCATTTAAAATGGCAATTCTATTTTTTATTGTACTCATTCCTTTAGACTTTTGTCTTAGTTGATTTTTTGTTTTTAATTCTTGAGATTTTTCTCTTCCAATTCCATCATCTTTAATGATAATTTTTACAGTTTCTTCATCTTCTTTATAAATATTGATTTCTAAATTTCCTTTCTCTTTTTTATATCTTAATCCATGCCAAATTGCGTTTTCTATATAAGGTTGTAATAACATTGGGGGAATTGAAAATTGGTCTAAATTGATGTTTTCATCTACATTAATTTGATATTCAAACTTATTCTTAAAACGATTATGTTCTAACTTTACATACAATTCTAATAATTCTATTTCTTTGGTTAAAGGGATAAAATCTTCATCAGAGTTTTCTAAAACAGAACGCATTAATACAGAAAATTCAGATAAATATCTATTTGCATTTCGCTCGTCATTTACTGCTATAAAACTATTTACAGAGTTTAACGCATTAAAAATAAAATGCGGATTCATTTGAGATCGCATCGATTTTAAAGCTAATAAATTATTCGCTAATTTTTGCTGTTTTATATTTCTGAACATAAAATATGCTAGGAAACACATCAATAAAAAACCACCAATTAAAGTGTAAATTATAAGAAGTTGTCTTTGATTACTTTCTTCTGATAAACGAGTATTTATATTCGCTAAACTGATTTTACTTTGCGCTAATTCTTTGTCTTTTTCTAAACTTGTAATTCTATTTTGATTTTCTGAAATTGTTTTAGAAAAACGTTTTAGTTGCTGAATTTCTTGTTCTTTTCTGATATAAAGTGTGTCTACTAAATCTACATATTTTTGGTAATTTTTAAGAGCTTCATCATAATTACCAACAGATGCAAATACTTCAGACAATTTACGAGTTGCATCTTTTTGAACCACATAATCTTCTTTATCATCTGCGTCTTTTATACTTTTTTCTAAAAACGGAATCGCTTCTTTATAATCTTCTTTTAAAATGTAAGCACTCCCTATTTTATAATTTATTTTTTGTGATGTAATTGAATCTGCATTGGGTTTAAATAACTTTTTTTGAGATTTATTTTTACTTTCTGCCTTTATTAAGCTTTCTTTTCTTAGTTTAATTTCATCATCATAACGTCTGTTATCATTATAAAAATCAGCTACTTTTTCTTCTTCTTTTAAAGCTCTATTTACATTTTCTTTGGATGCCAAGTTTAAAGAATTTGTAAACTTAAAATCTGCTTGTACAATATTACCTTCTGCTGCAAAAACTTGAGCAATTTTAGAGTTTAAATCTGTAATTTTTGGTGTTACCAAATTAGCTTTGGCTATTTTTAGAGACCTGTTATAATTGGTCTTTGCATTCGTATAATTTTTTGTTTGATAATTGATATCTCCTAAACTTTCTAAAACCACAATTCTTTGGTAATTACTTAACTTTTCTTTTAGTAATTCTGCAAATGTTTTTTCACTTAACTCATAATCTTTTAAAAGAAATTGTGCTTTTCCTAGGGCAATCTTTGTTTCACTATTTTTTTTGATTTGTATAGAAAGCTTGTAGTTATTTACTGCCAAATCATATTGTTTCCAATACAAATAAATATCTCCTAACAATTTATAAGTAGCTGCATTTCTGTTTCTTGTTTTTTTGCCAGTCAATGCTTTTTCTATAAAAGACAAACTTTTATCAATGTCTTTTTTTTGGTAATATTTTGCTGAATCTAGATGCAGAAAATAATTATCGACTTCTTTAGAAATTATTTTTTTTCTTGAATAGTTGTTGTTTTCATCATCAAAACCCTCTACAAGAACTTTAATATCCTCATCAGATTTTATAGTAACAAAAACAGGATCAAAGTCTGGATGAGTAACCTCTAACTCGTCTCCAACACTAGCCTTAACTATGTAGTTATTGGTAATTTCAGAATATAAAAATCTTCTACCAGCTATAGAAACCTCAGCATTTTTTATCGGTTTTCTACTTTCTTTGCCTTGCACAACTACTTTTACAGAAAACTCTTGATTCGCAGAAAATGTATTCGTTTGCGAAATAGCAACTGTAGAAATTACCAAAAAAAGAATAAATATATGTGTATGTAATTTCATTTTTTAATTTAATATGGTAAACATACATACAAAAAAGCATCCAAAAAAACGAGTTTAAAGCAAAATACAGTCTAAAGATGGGTAAAAAAGCGAGTTCACTAAATTAATAACCACTTTACTCATTAAAAAGTAGTGTTTGCTCATTATGGTTTTTTTAAGAATTAAGTTGTTGTTAATATTGAGGTATCAAACTAAAACCAAACTTTTAATCATCTGTAAACCTTTAAAAAACAATCTTAAATTAAAAATTATGAAAACACTTGTATTAAAAGTCTTAGCAATTTTATTAATATCTATTTCTATGAATAGTTTTGCTGTACATCAACCCAAAAAAGACATCAAAAAACAAACCATTAAAGTGGCTTTATTATTAGATACTAGCAATAGTATGGATGGTTTAATAAACCAAGCAAAAGCGCAACTTTGGGAAATTGTAAACGAATTATCGTATGCAAAATATGGCATTTTAAAACCCAATTTAGAAATTGCTTTGTATGAATATGGAAACTCTAATTTGCCAAGTAAAGAAGGCTTTATAAGACAAGTTTTACAGTTTAGTAGTGATTTAGATGAAATCTCAGAAAAACTTTTCTCATTAACCACAAATGGTGGAAATGAGTTTTGTGGGCAAGTAATTAAAACTTCTTTAAAAGAACTTGCTTGGGGTAAAAACAAAAACGATTTACGTGTTATTTTTATTGCTGGAAACGAACCTTTTACACAAGGAAAAATTAATTATAAAGACGCAATTACAGATGCAAAAGAGAAAGATATTGTAATTAATACCATTTTTTGTGGCAATTATAACAACGGAATTTCTGGAATGTGGAAAGATGGTGCAGATTTAGGTGGTGGAGATTATATGACCATCAATCAGGATAAAAAAATGGTACATATTGTAACTCCTTTTGATGATCAAATTATCATTTTAAACAAAAAATTAAACAAAACATATATTTATTATGGTGTGGAAGGGTATTCTAAATTTTCGAATCAAAAAATGCAAGATGCAAATGCATTAACCATTAACAAAGAAGTGGAAGTAAAAAGAGCAATTAGTAAAAGTGGTAGATTGTATGAAAACTCTACTTGGGATTTGGTAGATGCTGATAAAAGACAAAAAGTAGATTATGCAAAAATTAAAAAGGGAAAACTACCAAAAGTATTGCAAGACAAAAGTGAAGCTGAAATTAAATCTTACGTAAAATTGAAAGCTAAAGAACGTGCAGAAATCAACAAAAAAATTAAAGAATTAGATGCAAAAAGAAGGAGTTTTATTGCAAAAAAACAGAAAGAAGGCAGTAAAAAAAATAATGAGTTAGATAATGTGATGCTTAAAGCTATTAAAAGACAGGCAAAATTGAAGAATTATTCTTGGTAAACTATTGGTTAGTTGATTGTAAAAGTTCGTGAAATTTATTTTTACGTGCTTTTATTTTACAAGCAATTTTTGCCCAATAGAAAGGGTGTTGTTTTTTAAACGATTTAGTTTTTTTAGTGTAGCTACAGAAATACCAAATTTTCTAGAAATAGAATACAAAGTATCTCCTTTAACTACACTGTAAGATTTTGTTTTGGTATTTGGTTTTTCACTTTCTACTTTATCATCTTTTCTATTTTTAGAAAATTTAAAATCTTTCTTTTTTATTTTATCAAACTCATATAACTTGTATCTTTCTATAATACTAATTAATTTATTTGGGTACTTTTTATCTGTTGCATAGCCTGCTTTTTTTAATCCTCTTGCCCATCTTTTATAGTCTTTTGTACTATAATTAAACAAAAAAGCGTAGCGTTTTCTTTTGGTTAAAAAAGCTGAATGATCATTATAAGAAGTAGCTACATATTGGTATTTTCTAAAACATTCTTGTGCTTCATCATCATCATGATAAACACGTTCTCCTTTCCATTTAGAGTGGCATTTAATGCCAAAATGATTATTAGATCTTTTGGCTAAATTTCCATTTCCACTACCAGACTCTAAAATACCTTGTGCCAAAGTTATACTTGCTGGTATTTTATGAATATGCATTTCTCTAACTGCAATTGCAGCATAATTTTCGATATATTTTAAGGTCTTTTTACTTAGTCTTTTGTCCTTTTTAACTAACTTCTTAACGTGTTTATTTTCTTTAACAGAAGGTAAATTAACTGGTTTTGGTTCGCTTAAAACAACTCCTGGGCTTTGTTTTTTTCTAACAGCTTGTTTTTTAGAACCACAACTTGCTAAAAGCAACAAACAAAAACCAACTAAAAATCCTTTTAACTTCATAAAAACTTAATTTTTTGTTGATTTTTCTTTTCTAAGTTTTGATTAAAACCTGCAATACCTTGAAGACCTCCTGTATGAATCGCCAAAACTTTACTGCCTTCAGCAAATGCATCTTTTCCTATTAAATCTAAAATACCAAACAGCATTTTACCTGTATAAACTGGATCTAACAAAACACTTGTTTCTTTGGTAAAATCGTTTATAAAACGAATTAAATCTTCATTATATTTTGCATAACCACCAAAATGATAGTCTTTTTGCAACTTCCAATTACTTTTTTTTGCAAACTGATTGATTTCGTCTCGTAAAAAATTACCTTTTAAAGCTGGGAAACCTATTATTTTTTGACGTTTTTTACTTGCATTTATTAAACCAGCAATGGTACCTCCTGTGCCAACTGCAGAGCATATATAATTAAAAATTGCATCTTCTTTTGTTAAAATTTCTTCACAACCTTTTACTGCGAATTCGTTGGTTCCTCCTTCAGGAATTACATAAAAATCGCCCCATTTGTTTTTCATTTTTTCAATAAAACCAAATGTGTTTTTTTGCCTATATATTTCTCTAGAAACAAACTGAAACTTCATTCCGTTTTCATGAGCTTCTCTTAAAGTTGCATTTTCTTCTAAAGTTTGTTTTAAATTTTTTGCTAATTCTTCTCCTCTAATAATTCCAAAAGTTTTAAAACCAGCCATTTTACCTGCAACAGCAGTTGCTACAATATGATTAGAATATGCACCTCCATAAGTAAATAGCGCGTTCTTTTTTAACTTTGCTGCTTCTTCTAAATTGTATTTTAGTTTCCTAAATTTATTGCCGGAAACAAAAGGATGTATTAAATCTTCTCTTTTTATAAAGAGTTCTATTTTTTTTTCTTCTAAAATTGGAAGAAAAATTTGTTCGTTTTTGCTGATGAAGTCAGAATTAAAAAGTGTCAGAGAAATAATATTTAATATTTAGCTACAAAAATAACGGTTATATTTTAGATAATTAATAAATGAACTTGACTTTATCAATTTAAAACACAAACTTTAAATATATGATTAATATAAAATATCATTCATAAAACAAACTATTACTATTTATATAGGTCTAAAAATAAAATAACTTTTAAGATTTATATTTATGAAAACTACTTTGCAACGTTCTTTAAAATCTAATACTTTGTTTCTTTTTGCATTTTTTTTACTTTCAGTTATTAGCTGTAATAGTGATTCTGAAAACACTATAGAACCTGAAGAAACTGTAAATGAAAATATAGTAGATTTAACTCATTTACCTTTTGGCGGCTCTTTTGTTTTAAGAAGAGATAAAGGAGATACACACCCACTTATTGAACATTTATGGCTCTGTGGAGTTCCTACTAATGGTGCAGGTAATTCTAATGCTACAGATTGGACAAATTCAGATGGTACCTGGGATTTTACAAAAAAACCAATTGTAGAAGGAGAAGTAAATTGGCCAAGTGAATTTGAGGTAATGTTAGATGGAAATGGAAATAGAATAATTACTGGAAATGCTTTACCTGATCATCCTACAGGAATCTTTCCAATAGATCCAGCTAGTGTTGCTTATAAATATGATAGGAATATGAACAAAATTGTAGCACATGAAATTTTATATACATTTCCAGAAATACCAGAAGTTGCTGCTAATCCTAGTTGTGTAACTTATGGTCCCTCAGGAATTTCTTTAACAGGAAGCGCAATTTACCATGGTGCTTCTACTCTTGGCAATGATGCTGCTGCTCATGAGATTTTAGATAATTATGGAGGTCATACAGATGGTACAGAAAGGTATCATTATCATTATTTATCTGATAAACTTCAAAATCACATTCATCCTCATACAACTGGTCATTCTGCACTTATGGGGTATATGAATGATGGTTTTGGTATTTATGGTCCTTATGGAGAAGATGGAAAACTATTAAGTTCTAAAGATTTAGATGAATGTCATGGTCACACACATCCTGTACTTTGGGATGGAAAAATGATAGAATTATATCATTATCACTGGACCTACGATTTTCCTTATAACATTGGCTGCTTTAAAGGAACTCCTAATTAATACTATATTAAATTTTACTTATTCTGCAACTCAGTAGCTTTCTTTTCTAACTCTGCTTGAAACTCTTCCATCACAGGTTTTACAGTACTGTCAGGAATGTCTGCTACTTTTATATACATTAAACCATCTACAGCATTGTTAAATTTTGGATCGACATTAAAAGCTACCAAACGTGCGTTTTGCTTGACATATTTCTTGATTAAAACTGGTATTCTTAATGCTCCTGGTTCAATTTCATCAATAAATTTATCAAACTTTTGCATATCTGCTTTTGTTGCATCAAATACAAAATCTTTATCTCCGTCTTTTAATTTTACCTTAAATTCTTTTTTAGGCTGAATGTATTGTGCAATATAAGGATCATAATAATGAGATTTCATAAACTCGATCATTAACGATTTAGAAAATTCAGAAAATTGGTTGCTTATAGAAACACCACCCATTAAATATTTGTATTCTGGGTAACGTAAAGTAACATGTACAATTCCTTTCCACAATAAAAAAAGTGGCATTGGTTTTTGCTGATATTCATTAATGATAAAAGCTCTACCCATTTCTATGGTATTGCTCATCATTTGATGCAATTCTGGCTCTATTCTAAACAACGTTTGAATGTAAAAACCATTGATACCATATTTTTTATAAATCTCTTTTCCAAGACCCATTCTGTAAGCACCTGCCAAACAATTTGCTTCTCTATCCCATAAAATAAGATGGTAATAATACTTATCATACTTATCTAAATCTATGGCTTTATTTGTGCCTTCTCCAACATCTCTAAATGTAATTTCTCTTAGCCTACCAATTTCATGTAACAAATTAGGAATGTCTTTGGCATTTGCGAAAAATACTTCGTAATTTTTACTCTCTAATAACCTACTTTCTTTTTCTCTTAAAGTATTTATTTCCTTTACAAATAAATCTGTATTTCTTTGTGAAGTAATTTTTTTAGCAGGTTTTTTTGGTATTTTTAAGTTTTGAGTAGAAATTAATTTATGCGCTTTCTCAAAAGGATTTGCCAACATATAGGTTTTCTTTCTGATGAATTCATAAAAAGCAGGTATTTCTTTAAACTCATTTTGATCTTTTACAGAAATCGGTTTTCCTATTCTAACTTTTATAACCCTACCTCCTTGAGAAATTACTTCTGATGGTAATTTTGCGGTTCTTAGCGTATCTGAAATTTTTGATAAAAAATAAAAAAGACGGCTATTTTTAGCGTGAAAATAAATAGGAATTACTGGTACATTTGCTTTTTTTATTAAACGAACTGCACCTTCTTCCCAAGGTTTGTCTACATTTAATTTTCCGTCTTTGTAAGTAGATACTTCTCCTGCAGGAAAAATACCCAATGGCTTTCCTTCTCTTAAATGCAATAAAGCCGCTTTAATTCCTGCAACACTCGATTTTGCATCCTTTCTTGTCTCAAAAGGATTTACTGGCATTACATAAGGTTTTAAAGGTTCTATTCTGTGCAATAAAAAATTGGCTATAATTTTGTAATCTGTTCTTTTTTCTATGAGTAATTTTAACAATAAGACTCCATCAATACCTCCTAAAGGATGATTTGAAACAGTAATAAAAGGACCTTCTTTAGGAATTCTTTTTAAATCTTCTTCTGGGATTTCAAATTTAATATCACAATCATCTAAAACGCCATTTAAAAAATCTAAATCAGATTTATTTTTATTCTGGTCGTAAATTTTATTGATAGCAGAAATACGAAGTATTCTTAACAAAATCCATCCAATAAAAGTTCCTAGAAACCCAAGTTTCTGTAAACCAATTACTTGTGCAATTTCCTTAGATGTTACTAATGCCATAGATTGTAATAAGACGTAAATGCAAACATACTAAAAAAAGAAATATGTAAAACTTAATTTGTAGCCAAAACAATCTGAATAGTTTCTTTATTAACTTGCGTTAATAATGACGTTCCTTTTGCTTCAATATCTGTTATAGCTTTATCATCAAAATGACGCACAGTATATAAGTCTACTCCTTTTTGAACATCAATTTTAAACTGCGTTTTTAACTCGTTGTAAAAATCATCAAACTTGTCGAATTTATTGTCTATACAAACAGAAAAACTTATGGCTGAATTCTGAATTAAATTCACTTTTAGTTGATAATCATGTAGTTTTTTAAAAATATAACTGATGTTATTCTCGACCATAAAAGAGAAATCTAATGCAGAAATGGATACTAAGATCTGGTCTTTTTTTACAATAAAACAAGGAATATAAGGTACTAATCTTGTTCCTTTAGTCACTTTTGTTCCTGTTTCTTTTGGGTTTACAAAAGAACGAACCAATAACGGAATTTCCTTTCTTTCTAGAGGTTGCAACGTTTTTGGGTGAATTACTGAAGCTCCGTAAAAAGCCATTTCAATAGCTTCTTCATAAGAAATTTGTTCTAACAAAGTAGTCTCAGAAAAAACTCTTGGGTCTGCATTTAAAACCCCAGGAACGTCTTTCCAAATGGTTACATTTTCTGCGTCTAAACAGTATGCAAAAATACCAGCAGTATAATCTGAACCTTCTCTACCTAAAGTGGTGGTATTCTCTGTGTCATTTGCAGCAATAAATCCTTGTGTAACATTTAGTTTTGATGCGTCTAATTTAGCATTAATAATGTCTTGTGTTAAATCCCAATTTACTTTTGCATCTCTATAATTACTATCAGTTTTTATATAATTTCTTACATCAAACCAGTTATTAAAAATATTTATTTTAGTTAAATATGCGCTCACTATTCTGGTTGATAAAAGCTCTCCAAAACAGATAATTTGGTCATATACATAATTGTATCTTTGCGATGTATTTCTTGCCAAAAACCAACTTAACTCCCCTAAAAGAATATCTATTTCTTTATGAATTTCATCATTTTTATCAAACAAATCATTCATTATTGTTTTATGAAAATCTTCTATAACACCTAATTTTTCTGATAATTTATCAGTTTTATTGTAATAAGCGTTAATAACCTCTTCAAAAGCGTTTGTCATTTTGCCCATAGCAGAAATTACCACTAACGTATTTTCTGTGCCTTCGCTTTGTAAAATTTGAGTAACATTTTTTACACTTGCTGCATCTTTTACAGATGCTCCACCAAATTTAAAAATCTTCATTTTAATTATTTTGAATAAATTTTGCTAAATTTTCTTTGTTCATCTGTACAACAGACCAATCATTCAAATAGGTTGCACCTGTGCTTTTGTAAAAGTCGATGGCATTTGTATTCCAATCTATAACTTCCCAAGCAACTCTGTTGTAATTGTTATCATGTGCGTATTTTAAAACTGCTGTGTATAATGCCTTTCCTGCACCAATTTTCTGTTTTTCTTTGGTAACAATTAAATCTTCTAAATGAATGGTTCTACCTTTCCAAGTAGAATAGCGTTCATAAAATAAAGCAATTCCAATAATTGTGTTTTCTTCTTCTGCCACAAAGACTTTAAACTTTGGGTTTTCAGAAAAACCATCATTCATTAAATCTTCTACTGTAATTTTTACAGCATCTGGTTCTTTTTCAAAAATGGCTAATTCTGTAATTAAATTAAATACAGATTGCATATCTTTTTTTGTTCCTAATCTTACTGAAAAACTCATTTTATTTCAATTTTGGTCAAAGATAGTTTTTTTGATTCTGACCAAAAATATTTAAAGATTTTACACAGGTATTTTTGATTTGTTTAAAATTTAAAAAATAGACGCTATCAAATACCGAAAAACAGACAGAAAAGGATAGCAAATCCTTAAAAAATTTAGATATTTGTTAAAATAACATCAACAAACGTTAAAATGACAGTAAAAAAACAAACTTTAGGTGAATTTATTATTGAAAATCAGCACGCTTTTAAATATAGTTCTGGTGAATTATCTAGTCTTTTAAACTCTATCAGATT
>JBGCFX010000082.1:0-2613 GCA_045110395.1 Polaribacter sp. | reverse complement strand
GAATAATTCCTTCAAAATTTCTTTTTGATTTTTCGTAGAAAATAAAACCCAAATAATCAGGTTGCAATTCTGCAACTTGTTGGATATTTTCTAAATATTTCATTCCACAAACCTTGAGTTTCATTCTTTTTATGGTTTAATAGTTTATTTGTTGAATATTGTAATTGTTCTTACTAAAACTCTTTTTTTTACACAATTAAACAATTCCACACTTACACTCTTTTACCTAATTTGACTAATAAATTCTTGACAGGCTTCTCCTGGGTTTTCTTCTTTCATAAAGTTTTCACCAATTAAGAAACCATTAAAACCAAATTCTTTTAATCCTGTAATAATTTTTGGATCTGAAATTCCACTTTCTGATATTTTTAAACAAGTATCAGGTATTTGACTCGCTAACTTTATAGAGTGCTCCAAATCAACTTCAAAAGTTTTTAAGTTTCTATTATTAATTCCAATTATCTTATTATCTAAATCGTTAATTTTATCTAACTCTTCTTGCGTATGTACTTCATACAAAACCTCTAAACCTAAATCTGTTGCCAAATTTCCGTAGTTTTTTAGCTCTGTTGATGTTAAACAAGAAGCAATCAATAAAATTACATCAGCACCAATTGCTTTGGCTTCTACAATCTGAAATCCATCAACAATAAAATCTTTTCTTAAAATTGGTTTTTGTTGATTGATAACTCTAGCTTCCATTAAATCTGCCATAGTTCCTCCAAAAAAAGAAGTATCTGTTAAAATAGATTGCGCAGATACATTTGCATCTAAATACCCATTGGTAACTTCTGCTATTGTAGCTTTGTCATTAATAATTCCTTTGGATGGAGATTGACGTTTAAATTCTGCAATAATTCCTATAGAACCAACTTCTAACAAAGATTTTTTTAATGAAAAAGTTGTTCTGCCAAAACTCGGACTTTCCACTAATTTACTCACAGGAACTTCTGCTTTTATCTTTGCAACTTCCTTCTTTTTAAATGCGATTATTTTATCAAGTATAGTCATTCTAAGACTTTGTTTTATTTATTTTATTATTTCTGTACCTTAAAAAGAAGTAAACAATAATTCCTACAACCAAACCAACAATTGTATGTTTGAAAAGTTCTTTTGTTTGAATACCAACTGCCATTCCCATTAAAATAAGTGCTGGAATAATAAGGATTATGTTATTCTTCTTTTTTGTCATCTTAAATACTTACTAATTTTTCTAATGTTTGTTTTGCTTTTAAACCAAAAAGCGAAATTTTTGCTTCTTCAAAAGCGTTCTCAAAACTTTTACTTTCATCAACAATTGTTAATGCAAAAGCAGCATTTGTTAAAACCACGTTATTTTGAGCATCTGTTCCTTTTCCTTCTAAAATAGTTTTGAAAATTTTTGCTGCATCTGCAACTGAACTCCCTCCAAATATTTCTGATTGCTGAATTCTTTTCTGCCCTAAATCTTCTGGATTTATAATTTGTTCTCCGTTTTTAGTGAAGAGTTTAAATCCGCTTGTTAATGAGATTTCATCATAACCATCTAATGCGTGAATTATTCCGTAATTGATGCTCTCTTCTTCCTGTAAAATATAATTGTACAAACGTGCAATTTCCAAATTAAAAGTACCTAATAGATGATTTTTAGGAGAACTTGGATTTACCAAAGGCCCTAACATATTAAAGAACGTTTTTAATGCCAACGCTTTTCTTGTTGGTCCAACAGCTTTCATTGCTGGATGAAATTTTGGTGCGTGTAAAAAACAAATATTTGCTTTTTCTAAATGCTCTCTTAAAATAGCTTCATCATTGGTAAAATTGTATCCAAAACTCTCTAACATATCTGAAGAACCTGATTGTGAAGACACAGAGTAATTACCGTGTTTTGCCACTTTTTGTCCTGTTCCTGCAACAATAAAAGAAGTTAGAGTTGATATGTTGAATGTATCTTTTCCATCACCTCCAGTTCCTACAATATCAATGGTATTATAATCTGAAAAATTTACTTTTATAGCCAATTCTTTAAGTGCATTTCTAAAACCAGAAAGTTCGTCAGCAGTAATTGGACGCATCATAAAAACGGTCATAAACGATGCCAAATGTGCATCATTGTATTTCTCTGCTGCAATATCTTTTAAAATCTTTTTTGCTTCAGATTTTGATAATCTTTCGTGATTGTATAATCTGTTTAAAATTGCTTTCATTTCTATAAAGTTCTAAAAGTTTGAAAGTAATAAAGTTTAAAAGTACGTTCACTCAAAACTTTATAAACTTTTTAACTTGATTACTTTTTTACACTATTAATAAAATTAGTAACCAATTGCTCACCAACATCTGTTAAAATAGATTCTGGATGAAACTGAACCGCAGAAATTGGAAAGATTTTATGTTCAATTGCTTGAATTCCTCCATCTTCATCTCTTGCTGTAACTTGAATTTCTTCAGGGAAACCTTCGTCAGTTGCTGCCCAAGAATGATAACGTGCAGCCATAAAAGTTTCAGGAACATCTTTAAAGATAATTGCTGATGTATCTGTTACCTTCATTTCTGTAGCTAATCCGTGAAAAACATCATCTAAATTAATGATTGTTCCTCCAAAAACTTCTGTGATTGCTTGTAAACCTAAGCAAA
>JBGCFX010000081.1:0-12227 GCA_045110395.1 Polaribacter sp. | reverse complement strand
CGCCATATATTATGGAAGAACGTCAGATGAACATCTCTCAATTAGATGTTTTCTCACGTTTAATGATGGATAGAATTATCTTTCTTGGAACAGGAATTAACGATCAAGTAGCAAATATTGTACAAGCACAATTATTGTTTTTAGAAAGTGTAGATGCCAATAAAGATATTTCAATTTATATTAATTCTCCAGGAGGAGGCGTTTATGCAGGATTAGGTATTTACGATACTATGCAATTTATAAAGCCAGACGTAGCAACAATTTGTACAGGAATGGCTGCTTCTATGGGAGCTGTTTTAATGTGTGCAGGAGAAAAAGGAAAACGTTCTGCTTTGCCACATTCAAGAATTATGATTCACCAGCCTTTAGGTGGTGCTCAAGGACAAGCTTCTGATATAGAAATTACTGCAAGAGAAATCTTAAAGTTAAAAGATGAATTGTATGCAATTATTGCAAATCATTCAGGACAAACCATAGAAAAAGTTCATAATGATTCTGATAGAGATTATTGGATGAAAGCTGATGAAGCAAAAACATATGGAATGATTGACGAAGTTTTAGCAAGAAAGAAATAGTTATTAGTTTTTGGTTTTTGGTTGATGGTTTAAAGCCAACAACCAAAAACTATCAACCAAAAACCAAATAGAATGTCAAAAGAAGAAAACTTAGAATGTTCGTTTTGTGGACGAAAAAAAGCAGAAACTGACTTGCTAATTGCAGGTATGGATGCTCATATTTGCGATAAATGTATAGAACAAGCACATGGTATTGTAGAAGAAGAAATTTCTGATGCAAAAACAAGCAGTTTATCTAAAGATTTAACACTAAAAAAACCTATAGAAATTAAGGAGTTTTTAGATCAATATATCATTGGTCAAGATGAAACAAAACGTTCTATGTCTGTGGCTGTTTACAATCATTATAAAAGATTGTTGCAAACAAAAGATGATAAAGATGATGTAGAAATCGAAAAATCTAACATTGTTTTGGTTGGTGAAACAGGAACAGGAAAAACATTGGTTGCAAAAACCATTGCAAGAATGTTAAATGTGCCATTTTCTATTGTAGATGCAACAGTTTTAACTCAAGCAGGTTACGTTGGTGAAGATGTAGAGAGTATTTTAAGTAGACTATTGCAAACTGCAGATTACGATGTAGAAAAAGCAGAAAGGGGTATTGTTTTTATAGATGAAATCGATAAAATTGCAAGAAAAGGAGACAATCCATCAATAACAAGAGATGTTTCTGGAGAAGGAGTACAACAAGCATTACTAAAATTATTAGAAGGTACAGTTGTAAATGTAGCACCAAAAGGAGGTAGAAAACATCCAGAGCAAAAATTTGTAGAAGTAAATACCAAAGAAATTTTATTTATTGCAGGTGGTGCTTTTTCAGGAATCGAAAGAATCATCAGTAAACGTTTAAATATGCAAGCTGTAGGTTTTAGTGCATCCTTAGATGAAGATAAAGTAGACGAAGAAAACTTGTTACAATACATCATTCCATCAGACTTAAAAGCATTTGGTTTAATACCCGAAATTATTGGGCGTTTACCAGTTTTAAGTTATATGAATCCTTTAGATGCAAAGACATTAAGAGCTATTTTAACAGAGCCTAAAAACTCAATTATAAAGCAATATTCGAAGCTATTTACTATGGATGATGTTGCATTTACAATAGAAGAAGATGCATTAAATTACATCGTAGAAAAAGCAGTAGAATACAAGCTAGGAGCAAGAGGTTTACGTTCTTTATGTGAAGCAATTTTTACAGATGCAATGTTTGATTTACCAAGTTCTGACGAAAAAGAATTTAATGTAACCAAAGAATATGCAGAAGCAAAATTAACGAATACTACATTAAAGAAATTAAGAGCAGCTTCTTAAAATATTTTGGGCGTTTTAACAGGCTTTCCATTATATCTTTTTGTGAAAAACAAAAAGGATGCCATTTCAATCCTTAACGCATATTGCAAACTAAAAAAGGAAGTTTGTAAAAAGAACTATTAGCAAAAAGACCTCACAGATTTTTAAAACCTGTGAGGTCTTCTTATATTTGCTTCACTTTCTAATAAAGTCAATAAATGATATCAAGAAGTACCATAGACCGAGTTTTTGAATCTGCAAGAGTAGAAGAGGTTATTGGTGAGTTTGTTCAGCTAAAAAAAGCAGGAAGTAACTTTAAAGGTTTAAGTCCGTTTACAGACGAAAAATCGCCTTCTTTTATGGTATCTCCTGTAAAACAAATCTGGAAAGATTTCTCTACAGGAAAAGGAGGTAATGCAGTTTCATTTTTAATGGAACACGAACATTATTCGTATCCAGAAGCATTAAGATGGTTAGCCAAAAAATACAATATTGAGATTGAAGAAACTGAGCAAACATCAGAAGAAAAAGCTCAGATGAATGAAAGAGAAAGTATGTTTTTGGTGTCTAATTTTGCCAAAGACTATTTTCACGATTTAATGCTGAATTCCAATAAAGGAAAAGCCATTGGTTTAAGCTATTTTAAAGAACGTGGTTTTACAGATGAAACCATTAAAAAATTCGAGTTAGGATATTGTATTGATGAATGGGACAATTTTACAAAAGCAGCTTTAGCAAAAGGTTATGATTTAAAGTATTTAGCAGCTACAGGTTTAACCATTGTAAAAGAAAACAAACAATTCGATCGTTTTAAAGGACGAGTTATGTTCCCAATTCACTCAATGTCTGGGCGTATTTTAGGTTTTGGAGGACGAATTTTAACTGCAGATAAAAAAGCCGCAAAATATTTAAACTCGCCAGAAAGCGATATTTATCATAAAAGTAAAATTCTCTACGGAATTTATCAAGCAAAAAAAGAAATTGCGAAACAAGATAATTGTTTCTTGGTAGAAGGTTATACAGATGTAATTTCTTTCAATCAATCTGGAGTAGAGAATGTTGTAGCTTCTTCAGGAACAGCATTGACTTCTGATCAAATTCGTTTGGTTAACAGATTAACCAAAAATATTACAGTGCTGTTTGATGGTGATGCAGCAGGAATTAGAGCTTCTATTCGTGGAATTGATTTAATTCTAGAACAAGGAATGAACGTGAAAGTGGTTCAATTTCCTGATGGAGAAGATCCAGATTCTTTTGCAAAAGCACATTCAAATACAGAATTAACAGCATATTTAGAAGATTCAGCACAAGATTTTATCAACTTTAAAGTATCACTTTTATTAAAAGATTCTAATAACGATCCTATAAAAAAAGCGGGTGTAATTAGAGATATTGTAACTAGTATTTCTAAAATTCCTGATGGTATTCAGAGAGAAGTATATGTGCAAGAATGTGCTAGAATTATGGATATTTCTGAACGTGTTTTGTTTAGTGAATTAGCACAATTACTAAAAAAGAATTCTCAAGAGAAAAGTAGAGCTAATAAAAAGCAAAATACCTCACAACAAGATCCCAATCAACCACCTCCAGAATATTTTGCTGCCCAAGAACAAGCTCAAATGGGATTGGTAAAAGGAGGGCAAATTTCTTCTCAAAAAGTAGATCAATTATCAATTTTAGAAAATGAAATTATTCGAATATTGCTTTTATATGGTAATGAGGAAGTAGAGTTTACGGACGAAATAACTAATGTAGATAAGGATGGTAATGAAACTATTGTAAAAGAAGTATATAAAAGTAAAGTTTCGACAGAAATTTATTTGCATTTACAAGATGATGAGATCGAATTTTCAAATACTATTTTTCAAGAAATATATAATGAAATTATACATCAATTAAATCAATCTGAAATGATTGAAATTAATGATTTCTTACACCATAGTAACTCTAATGTTATAAATGTTGTTTCTTCAATCTTTATGGAAATAGAAAGACCAGATAGACAAAAAAGTAATTGGGAGGGACAAAATATTTTCGGTAAAGACAAAATTGAAATTATTATTTATGCTACAAGGATTGCAATTTATAATTTGAGAAGAGTATTAATTGATAATTTAGTTAAAGAAAAGTCTAAGGAAAACAGAGAATACTCTGATTCTGAAAAAGAAGAAATTATAAATTATACTTTTTTAAGAAAAAAGTTATTTGAGAAATTGAATCGAGTAATTTAAACATTAAAAATATTAGAAAGTAGATGAAAAATGCATTAAAGAATAGGAATAATTTATGAAATTATAAGTCATCAAAAACTATACAAACCTAAAAATGAGGCTCTTTGAAAAGCTAAATAGAGTCGTTTAATTTTCTGAATTATAAAAACAGGTGTTTTCACTTTTAATAATAATTAAATATTCCTCGACCTTTTATTTTAACCCTACAGGAATCTCACAAACTGGTATTGGTATCATTTTATGCTGATTAATTCTGTTTAACCTCTCGTAAATTTTAAAAACTTCTTTTTCTCTACCAGAAAAATCATTTTCAGATTTACCAGAATCTTGCATTTTCATAGCCCATTCTAATTCGTCATAAGAAGCTCCAATTTGGTCTTCATCTGTTCTGCTATCACCAAATAAACCATCAGTAGGTGCTGCTATTTGTATAGAATTTGGCACATTCAAATGAGCTGCAATTTTATAAACTTCAGATTTCATTAAATCTGCAATAGGACTAAGGTCTACACCACCATCACCATATTTTGTGTAAAAACCAACACCAAAATCTTCCACTTTATTTCCAGTTCCTGCAACTAAATAGCTATTTATTCCTGCTAAATAGTACAAACTAGTCATTCTAAGTCTAGCTCTTGTGTTTGCTAAAGATAAATCTACCTTAGCTTTATCATCAGTAATAGGTGCCATTTTTTTAAATTCTTCGAAGGTAGCAGTTAAATCTACTGTAGTATTAGAAACATTTTTATAACGATTTTTTAATTGTTTAATATGTTCTTTACCTCTTGTAACTTGGCTTTCTGCTTGGTGTATGGGCATTTCTACACATAAAGTTGGTAAGCCAGTTTCTGCACATAATGTTGAGGTTAAAGCAGAATCTATACCACCAGAAACCCCAACAACAAAACCTTTTACTTTTGCGTTTTCTGCATATTCTTTTAACCAATTAATAATATATTCTGATATTTTTTCTACTTTCATAAATAAACTATTTTAGTATTTTTATCGTTTTATATTTCTAATAGCAAGATACAAAGTTTATGAGATTTTTTCTAAGAGTTTTTATTGTTTTATTATTGTTTATTTCTTGTAAAAACAGCAAAAAAGTAGATGTTTCTAATATAAAAATTAATTTTAAGATAGATAGGTATGAAGTAGATTTTTATGCATCAACCTTAAAAGAATATCCTAAATTAAAGAAAAAATATCCCTATTTGTTTCCGAAACAATTTTCTGATAGTTTGGCTTTTGTTAAAATGAAAGATAAAGATGAGCAAGAATTATTTTTAGAAACTCAAAAAATATATAAAGATTTTTCTGATGTTTCATTGCAACTAAAAAGTTTATTTTCTCATATTAAATACTATAGTCCAAAGTATAAATCACCTAATGTAACAACAATTATCAGTAATATAGATTATGATAGAAGAGTTATTTATGCAGATAGTCTTTTATTAATCTCTTTAGATGTGTATTTAGGTAAAGAACATCCATTTTATGCAGATTATCCTAAGTATATCAAAGAAAATAATACGGAAGAACATATTGTTGTAGATGTAGCCAAATCTATTATAGATAGACAAATTGCAAGTTTTAATAACAGAACTTTTATTAATAAAATGATTAACGAAGGTAAAAAATTGTATTTGTTAGATGCGTATTTGCCAACGGTTTCTGATAAAAATAAAATTGGTTATGTACAAAAAAAATTAGACTGGGCTATTACAAATGAAGAGCAGACTTGGATGTATTTTATAGAAAAAAAAATACTTTTTAGTACAGATACTAAATTAAATAAAAGATTTTTAGACAATGCGCCTTTCTCAAAATTTTATTTACAATATGATAATTTATCTCCAGGAAAGATTGGTGTTTGGGTTGGATGGCAAATTGTAAAATCTTATATGAAACATAATGATGTATCTTTGCAAGAATTATTAAAAATAGATTCTGAAGAATTATTTAAAAAATCGAAATACAAACCTAAAAGATAATGTCAGTAAAACATAACTCAGAAATAAAATTTAAAGTTGGTTTAGATGAAAATAAAGTGCCAGAAGAAATTTCTTGGACAGCCAAAGATGGTGGTATAAATAATGAAGAGTCTAAAGCTATAATGATTTCTGTTTGGGATCATAAAAAGAAAGATACTTTGCGTATGGATTTATGGACAAAAGATATGCCTGTAGATGAAATGAAACAGTTTTACCATCAAACATTAGTTTCTATGGCAGATACTTTTGAAAGAGCTACAGATGATCAAAAAATGAGTGCAACAATGAAAGATTTTTGTGATTATTTTGCTGAGAAACTAGAACTTAAAAAATAAAATTTTTTATTACTTCTAAAAGATTAAAAAAACCTACTAAAATTAATTTTAGTAGGTTTTTTAGTTTCTATTTATTTATAACACTGCACTTTATGGCATTTCGCTTTAACTTCTAAAAATTTTTGCCACTCTTTAAATTTTGAACAAGAATTTTACTCTTATATTTTACAAAGTTTAAGTCTGCAAACCAAACTTATGGACTTTTAGTTTATACTGGATTTGTTACAAAAAAAAGAGACTACTTTTAAAGTAGTCTCTTTTGAATTAAATTATTTATTGCTTAGTCAAGAGAACCTACTGGTTTTATCTCAACTCTTCTGTTTAATTGTCTACCACCTGCATTATCATTAGAGAACTTAGGTCTAGATTCTCCAAATCCTTTAGATTCTAATCTACCATTTTCTATACCTTGCTGAACCATATATTTTTTAACAGCAGCAGCTCTTTTCTGAGATAAATATAAGTTGTATCTATCACTATTTCTATCATCTGTATGCCCTTCAATAACAAATTTAACATCTGGTATTTGTTTCATTAATGTTATGATTTTATCAATATTAGCAAAAGAAATACTCTTAATTTTATCGCTATTTGTATCAAAATAAATACTTGCTGCTAGTAAACCAATTTGTTGCGTAAGGTTTTGAGGCTGTGCAGCATCTTGTTTAGGACATCCTCTGTTTTCTACAACACCTGGTGTGTTAGGACATAAATCTTCACCATCCATAATACCATCTCCATCACTGTCTTTGTTTAATGGACAACCTTGGTTAGAAACAGGTCCATATCTAAGAGGACACTTATCTTTATAATCTGGTAAACCATCTTTGTCAGAATCTACAGCTTTACCATTACCATAAACCATAACACCTGCAGGCGTATTTGGCTCAATATCTAATTGATCCATTACACCATCATTATCTGTATCTATAATTTTAAAATCGCTACCATTAGTACCATTTCTTCCTTCATCTCCCCAAATAGTAAATATTTTTTTCTTTCCTAATTTTACAGAAACACCAACACTTGTTACAAAAAATGTTTCCCAATCTTGTTTGTTAGAAATAGCAGCATCTAAATGGTCTTCATAATTAAAGTACATTCCTGTTCTAAATTCTAAATCTACTCTTTTACTAATTCTTCTTTTTAAACCAAACTGTGCTGATAAATATATTGAACTAGCTTCATTCTGACTATTTCTAGCAGGATTTTTACCAAAATCTGCATCTGGTATTTTTTTGAAATTACCACTTGCATCTCTTTCATATAAAGCTGAATTATAAGAATGATAACCTACACCAAAATACCCTGATGCATGCCAATTAGTAGCTGTAGTTTTATAAAGGTTAGAAAAACTAAGTATAAAGTTTAATTCTGCACCAAAAGCTCTACCTTCAAACTTCATATCGTCTCTGATTACAGCATTATTAACATATAAAAGTTCATAAACTGTAGAAAAATACTGTGCACCACCAGAAATTTGAGAATAAGTAGCTTTGAATTCTAAACCTAGTAAAGGGTTAAACATTTTATTCGCGTAACCATATGCACCAAAGTTCCAGTAATTAGTATCATCACTGGTACCAATAGAACGCATATCTCCATGCATAATAAAATTACTTAAACCTGCACCAACAGCCCAACTGTTACTGTTTTCTAAATCGATTCTGTTTCCGTAAGTTATTTCGTCTGTAGTAAATTGACTGTAGGATTTAGCAGTTATTAATGTGCTAAATAGAACAAATAAAAAAATTCTCCTCATTTTTAATATGATTTTTCTGTTTAAACAATTGGGGGGAATTATTTGTTCCCGCAAAAATATAATTTTTTTTTTAAAAATGCTTTATTTTATCAACAATGTCATTGTAATCTTTAATATTATTTACAAAGTCTATTTTAGATACATCAATTATTAATAAATTTAAGTTTTTCTCTGTGTTTATAAAGCTTTTGTAACCATTTTGAATATCTTCTAAATAAGAAGCTTGTATGCTTTGTTCATATAATCTTCCTCTTTTTTTTATATTTTCTAATAATCGTTCAGTATTTTGATACAAATAAATGTATAAATCTGGCTTTGTAATTTCTTTATACATTAAGTCAAACATTTTTCTATACAACAGATATTCTTCTTTTTGTAGGGTTACTTGTGCAAATATTAATGATTTAAAAATATAATAATCTGAGACTATAAAGTTCTTAAATAAGTCAAATTGCGCTAAATCATCGGTTAACTGTTGATATCTGTCTGCCAAAAAACTCATTTCTAACGGAAATGCATACCTTTCTTTATCTTCATAAAACTTTGGGAGGAAAGGGTTGTCTGCAAAACGTTCTAAAACAGATTTTGCATTAAACTCTTCTGAAAGCATTTTTGCTAAAGATGTTTTACCTGCACCAATATTGCCTTCTATGGCAATATAGTTATATTTTTCAGAAACAGGGATAGGTCTTTTTAACTTTTCTTTAACAATAGTAATTTCAGAAGAATCTACACAATTTTGTAAACAAACTGAAATGTGTTTTTTTTCTATGGGATGAATTACCTCTGAAGCAATTTCTGATAAAGGAATCATCACAAATTTACGCGCTAACATTTTAGGATGTGGTACAATAAGGTTTTTAGAGAGAATGATTTCGTTATCAAATAATAAAATATCGATATCAATATTCCTATTTTGGTATTCTTTAGAATCAGAACGTTTTCTGCCTAATTCTTTCTCTATTGTTAATATGTTTTCTAATACTTTTTCTGGGCTTTTATTAGTAGAAACTTTAATACAAATATTATAAAAATCATCACCAGAAAAACCCCAAGAAGGAGTTTTATAAATGGATGAAACTTTTAGAATAACACCAATTTTATCATCTATTAGAACAATTGCTTTTTGTAGGTTCTCTAACTTATTGCCTAGATTTGTACCTAAAGATAAATATGTGATTCTTTGTGTTCTCATTTAACAATACAAAGAAAATAAAAGCAAATGTATAATTGGGTTTAAAATGACAAAAAGAAAGAGATGTTAATAAAAAAATATTTTTTTTAATTGTGAATTTTTTTATTAAAATGTTAATTGTTTTATAAACATAAGTTTATATTTGTGACAACTCCCCAACTAACTTGCAATTTTAATGTATTAATATAATTTAAATAGTACCTGTAAAATAGGTTTTATTATAAGTTGATAAAAAAATATGAATTGGAGTTTTATTAATATTTTGATGCTATTTGGGGCTTTACAAGGGTTTCTAATTGTTTTAATTTTATTCTTAAAGAAAGAAAATAACAAAAAAGCAAGATTTTATTTGGCCTTAATTTTATTTGGCCTTTCTATGAATTTGCTTTATTATTTTACCTATGTTGTTGGTCTTATTGATAAATATCCTGCATTAAAATTAATATACTTGCCTTGGTCTATTTTATCTGCGATAGCATTTTACTTATATATTTCTTTTATTTCGCCTTTCAAAAAAAAACTTACAGTTTTAAATAAATTAGGCTTTGTACCCTTTTTATTGTTTTCGATAGTTTTGGTTTTTGTAAAATGTTATAATTATATTACAATACCAGAAGAACAAATAAATTCAAATTTAATTAGTTTAATTTTTGCCACAGAAGAATTTTTTGGAGTTGTTTTTTCTCTTGTTATAGGATATTTATCTCATAAAAAACTAAATAAAATTGAGTTAGAAGTGCAACAACAATTTTCTAATTACAATAGTTCTAAATTACAGTTTCACAAACGCTTAATAAAAGTTGTATTTATTTTCTGTATTGTTTGGGTTGTAGCAATTACATATGCTCAACTTAATAACTTAGCTTCACTATCTATTTATTTTAGTATTTGGTTATTTATGGCATTTGTAATTCATTGGATTGCTTGGACTGGCTTTATTAATGATAGTTCGTTATTACCAACTTTTAAAAATAGTAGAAGTTTAAGCGTTATTAAATCAAAAGAAATTGTAGAAAGTACAACTGGTTTAATGTTTGATCAAAGTAGTGATTATTATAAAAAGCTAATTTATCTTTTCGAAAAAGAAAAACTATTTTTAGAACCAGAACTATCTTTGGAAGATGTCTCTAACAAATTAGAGATTAGTAAAAGTTATTTATCTGCATTGATAAATCAAACTACAAATAAAAATTTTTATCATTTTGTAAACTCATACAGAACATTATATCTTATTTCTTTATTCAAAGAAAAAAAAGATGAAAAATTTACCATATTAAGTTTAGCTTTTGATGCAGGTTTTAATTCTAAGTCTACCTTTCAAGCATTTTTCAAAAAAAATACAGGTAAAACTCCAACCCAATATATAAAAACTTTAGAAGCTAAAGATTTTGTAGCTTAAGTTTAAAATTAACCGTTATTTTCATTTAAAATAAGTCCGAGTTCTTCTAATTAGAGGTTTTCGGTTGATTCTTTTTGTTTCTTAAATTATTTTTGATTGTGCTTTTAGTTTAAAGAATATTTCACACAACCTTTAAACTGAATCACAATAAATTTAATAATCATCAAAAAATATTACCTTATGAAAACAACATTATTTTTAATCTCTTTAATTGCATTTACTGCAATCGGATTTTCTCAAAATACAGCAATTCCTGATTCTAATTTTGAAAAAGCATTAATAGACTTAGGTCTTGATTCTGGCTCTGTAGACGGTTTTGTGTTAACATCAAACATTAGCAGTGCACCAACTTTTAATTCCAATCGTTCATCATTTGGATACGCATTTTCGCTAAACTTACCAGAGATAATTGCATTAAAAAAACTACTTGTGTTTTTTAACTTATTCAATTCAGAATTATTAATCAACTGCGCTCTTCTGTTGTGCGTGGTTAGTGTAATATAACCATCATCATTAATAGGAGCAAAGGAAGGGTTGTAACGTTCATTCAATATTTTTTCTGATTTTATGGAAAGAGAATCATTTCTTATTTCGTTTAAAATCGTAATAAAAGTTTCATTTTTTTGACGATAAATATGTTTTAGCTCAATAGCTACTGCATTTGCTTCTTGGTAAGCTTTACTGCTAAAAAAGTAAACTGTTTTATAATATTGTTGTAATAAGCTCCATTCGTTTGGTTTTATAACTGGAGAAAGTTGTTCTAAATCTCCAATCATTAGAATTTGTGCACCACCAAAAACTTTGTTTCTATTTTTGTACCGTCTTAAAACTTGATCAATTCCATCCAATAAATCTGCACGAACCATAGAAATTTCGTCAATTATTATCAAATCTAAAGATTTTATAATATCAATTTTAGTTTTAGAAAATCTACGTTGTTGGTGGGTTTGTGTTTGGTTGGGTAATATTGGGCCAAAAGGCATTTGAAAAAACGAATGAATTGTTACGCCTTTTGCATTAATTGCAGCCACACCAGTTGGCGCAACAACTACCATTCTTTTTAAAGATTCGTTTTTAATTTTGTGTAAAAAAGTAGTTTTACCTGTACCCGATTTCCCAGTAATAAAAAGATTTCTATCTGTATTTTCTATAAATTGAATTGCAAGATCGAGTTCTGGGTTTTTTAACATCTAAGCTTTTTTTAGCAAGGTAAAAAAATAAAAATTATTTGCTCAAAAATCTAATTTAGATTTCTATTTTTTTAATTCGTTATAACCAAATTAATTTATTTTTTAATCCAATTGGTTTGTTTCCAAACTCTATAAACTTGCAAAAGCATTACAGGAATAAAATGAAATAATGCGCCTCCCATACTTGCATGATCGCTTTGTAAACCAATCAATGCCCAGTGTATAAAAGTCATAATAGCAGCAACATAAACCCAGC
>JBGCFX010000080.1:0-31465 GCA_045110395.1 Polaribacter sp. | reverse complement strand
GATTGATAATTGTTTAACCTATCTAACTTTTCTTTAATTTTTTGCGCTTTTTCAAACTCCATATTTTCTGAAAAAGTGAGCATCATTTTGGTAAATTTATCTAAACTTTCTTTAAAATTCCTTTAATAATATTTCTTATTTCTTTAATAGAATCATTATACTGAGCATCTGTTTCTAAGCTCTCACAAGCTCCTTTACAGTTTTTAAGATGATATTCTAAACAGACTTTATATTTGCCTTCATTAATTTTTTGAGCACTTAAATCGTACTTGCAAGTTCTTAATGGGTATAATTCTTTTATTAAATCTAAAAGTATTCTAACTGTTTTTACAGAGGTATATGGTCCAAAATACTCAGAGCCATCTTTTATAACTCTTCGTGTTAAAAAAACTCTTGGAAAACGTTCCTTTTTTATACATAACCATGGGTAGCTTTTATCATCTTTTAATAAGACATTGTAGCGTGGTTTGTATTTTTTAATGAGATTATTTTCTAAAAGTAAGGCATCTGTTTCTGTATTTACGACAATGTGTTTTATGTGAGCAATTTTTTTTACCAAAACACGAGTTTTGCCATTTTCGTGATTTTTAGTAAAGTAAGAAGTAACTCTTTTCTTTAAATTTTTTGCTTTTCCTACATAAATAATGGAATCATCTTTATCAAAATATTGATAAACTCCTGGCGAAGTTGGTAAGGTTTTTAATTGGAGTTCTAAAGATGATGACATGAAACGAAATTACATTTTTTTAAACAGTATCTAAAGAAAAACAATTAATATAATCTTGCTTTTTTTAGGTATAAATACCTGATTTTTCAATTAATTTTGGGTATTGACACTACTTTCTAGTATAAAATATCTATTTTTAACCACTAACCAAACTTATTTATTAACTAAAAACTTTAAAAAAATGGATAACCCAAATGATGTACCAAAACCTAACAAAAGAAACACGATTAGTTTAAGAATTGCAAAAGATTGGACTGCAAGATGGCGTAAAATGGAAAGCAATTACAATTCTTATAATGACTGTAGAGCTTTTAATATTCCTTTAAAAGATTTACAAGAAGTTATTAAGGAAAAAAAAGTAGCAAGTGTACGTGGCTACTTAGGTGTTGAAGAAAAAATAATTGAAGGAGAACCAGTTTACATAGAAAAACTAATTATAGTTGGCGTAGATGCCAATGGAAAAGATATGATAAAACTTTCTAAAGAAGATTCTGAAGTATTAGACCCAGAAGATGGAGATATTTATGATTTTACAGACCCTTGTCCTGCTACCTGTGATGATGGAAGTCCATTAAATGGAAATGGCTAATATTTATGGATATATATAAGTTAATTATATATGTAGGTCATTTATTTTTGGCCATTAATACATTTTTATATTTTAAAAGCTATCGAAAATTTTCGGTGGCTTTTAAAATTATATGTTATTACCTCTTAACTATTCTAATTATTCAACTTTGGTCTTCTTATATATCATTTTATAAAGGGTCTAATTTATTTTTATCTCATTATTATTTTATAGGACAATTTCTATTTCTAAGCTTTTTTTATAAGAATATTTTTGAAAAAGACATCAAAAAAAAATTAGTAAAACTCTTTCTAGTAATTATCTCCATTTTTATTATCATTATATATATCTTGAAACCAGAAGAATATTATAGATTTAATTTAACAGAGATTATAATTACTTCTGTACCCATAATATTTTATGCTTTTTTATACTTTTTTGAAAATTTAGATTTTACAAAAAAATACATCTACTTCAATTCTGGGGTTTTCATCTATTTAATTTCTAGTACCTTTTTATTTGCTGTAGGTAATTTTATTATGGAAGCACAAACATCAAGAATTTTTAAAAGATACGTTTGGTTTATAAATAACATTTTATATCTCCTTTACCTATCACTAATCTTTATAGAATGGTATAAAAACTTTAGAAAGCCTGCAATTAAAGAATAAAACTGTTTTTCTAAAAACAAGTAGAAATACCTGTTTTTTAAAACAGTAGTAAAAGCAAATCAAATTCTATATATATTTACTATTAAAAATTTCATTACCTTAGTTTTGGCTAACCAAAACCTATAATGGAAGTATTCTTTACCAAAAACAATCAAGTGATTTCAATAGTAATTATAGGAACTTTATTACTCTTTCTAATGGGTGGTGCACTTCTAACATTTTTCTTCTTTTCTAGAAAAAAAATTGTAGAGAAAGAGCTTGAAAAGAAAACTTTAGAGGTAAATCATCAAAAAGAAATGATTTCTTCAATTATTGTTACCCAAGAAGAAGAACGCAAACGTATTGCCCAAGATTTACATGATGACATTAGCTCTAAATTAAACGTTATTAATTTAAATGCAAATTTGCTTAAAGATGGTGAATTAAAACCAGAAGAATACGCTTTTGTAAACGATGCAATTTTAACAGCAACAGACAAAACACTAGAAAGCGCACGTAAAATTGCTCACAACTTATTGCCTCCAATTCTAGAAAAGTTTGGACTTAAAGAAGCCATAGAAGAGCTGGCTGATGGGTTTAGCAATAGTAGAAAAATTACAATAGATTACAATTTAGAGTACCCAAAAGGATATTTATTGCCAGAAAAAGAATTGCATTTATTTAGAATTGTACAAGAACTCATCAACAATTCTGTACGCCATGGAAAGGCAAAAAACAGCACTTTAGATATTAATTGTACAAATAAAAATTTGCTTTTTACGTATTCAGATAATGGGTCTGGTTTTGATGCTAAAAATACAAACCATCAAAAAGGTTTAGGAATGAAAAATATAGAGAGTAGAGTAGCTATATTAAAAGGGAATCACACTATTAAAACAGCAAAAAATAAAGGTTTTAAAATAATAATAACCATCATAAATCCCTCAAAATGAAAAAAATAAATATAGCTATTGCAGATGATGAGCAATTGTTTAGAAGTGGTATACGTTTTCTATTAGAAAGAGAAGCTAACTTTAATGTTATTTTTGAAGCAGAAAATGGTCAAGAATTAATCGATTTTGTTACAGACACAGAAGAATTTCCTGATGTTATTTTAATGGATTTAAAAATGCCAGAAATGAATGGTGTAGAAACCACAAAGGTAATTCATAAAACACATCCAGACATTAAAATTATTGCTTTAACCAGTTATGGTGGTAAATCTTTTATTACAAATATGATCGATGTTGGTGCTTCATCATATTTGCTTAAAAACACGAGCCCAAAAATGGTCATTCATACCATAAATGAAGTGTTTGAAAAAGGGTTTTATTATGATGAAAAAGTATTAAAAATTATTCACGAAAATATTATTTCTTCTAGTGGAAAACGTATTAAAAGCGACTTGGATAAAAAGCTCTTATCAAAAAGAGAAATCGATGTTTTAGAATTGATTTGCGAACAGTGTACCACAACAGAAATTGCGGAAAAATTATTTATTAGTCCCAGAACTGTAGAAGGGCACAGAAATAATTTATTGCTAAAAACAGAATCTAAAAACGTTGCTGGTCTCGTTATTTACGGCATACAAAAGAAATTAATAGAAATTTCACCAGACTTCAACTTATAATCTCATTTTATTCAATTAAAAGGGTATCTCTACTAAAAATCAAGTAGAAATACCCTTTTTTGTTTTCAAGAATATGTGCGCTAAAATAAATTAAATGTTACTTATAAATTTGGCTTGTACAAAAAGTACAAACTAAACGTATTAACTTAAAACTATTTTATTATGGAACCATTTATTGCACAAATTATGATGTTTGGCGGAAACTTTGCCCCAAGAGGTTGGGCATTTTGCGACGGACAATTATTACCTATTTCACAAAATCAAGCATTATTTTCCCTAATTGGAACTATTTATGGTGGAGATGGTAGAACCACTTTTGCTTTACCAGATTTAAGAGGTAGAGCACCAATTCATCCTGGTAGTGGCCCAGGATTAACACCTCGAAAAGTAGGACAAAGAATAGGTACAGAATATAACGTTCTTAATATTACTCAACTACCTTCTCATAACCATGCTGCTGCAGTAAGTAATATAAACGTAGGTGTAGAACTAAAAGCAAGTAGTGCTGCTGCTACAACACAAACACCAGTTAACGGTGCTTCCTTAGCAGCTGGTAATGAAGTAACAGGAAGAACCACAAGTCCAGTTCAAATATATAATGAGGCTACACCAGACATTACTTTAAATGGTGTTACAAGTACTGCTGTTGGTGGAACTGTAACTGTTGGAAATACTGGTGGAAATCAAGCTGTAAATAATATGCAACCTTCTTTAGGTTTGAATTATATTATTGCATTACAAGGAATATTTCCTTCTAGAAGTTAATCTTATTAAACATTAACCTTATTAAAAGCCAGATAAAATTCTGGCTTTTGTTATTGTAATACTTTCCAGTTTGGAATTCCTATTGTAGAATACTGTAACTTATATTTTTTATCTTTTATATTATATAAAGATTTTACACAAAATGGATTTGTAATGTATGATTCTGATTCATTTATATAAATATTATCAAAAATTTGTAAAGAGGTATACAAACAAATATCTGGTGTTTCTTCGTAATCGCTAGGAACTGAAATCCAATCTGTTTCAAAACTAAATGAATTTAAGGAGTCAATTTTATTTGTAATGGAAAATAAGTTTGTGCTATTAGATTTTTCTTCTTGTTGTTTTTTTTGAATCAATTTAGAAAAACCATCATTTAGATTGAAAATAACTTCTTTGGCAAAAAATGAATATCCTTTTTTTATTTCAATTTTTTTAGGAATAAAAATTCCATCATCAATTAATTGTTTTCCTAAATTTCTAGTAATTTCTACTTGAGGTTCTTTAGTCAAAGCTTTATCCATTGTTTCTGTAATAATAATATGCAAAGGTTTATCTTTAGGATATACAAATATTGTTGCATCTGCAACTATATATTCTTTTATATAAGCTTTGTATTTTAATTCCGTAATAATTTTTTTAACAGAATCTATAGAGTTTTGATGAATATCTAACAGAACAATCTCAATTTCATCGGGAGAAAACAAATGCAATAATGGTACAATTAAAGGTCCTAAAGGTCCACAACCTGCATATAGAATTGTTATCTTTTCATTTTTAAATCTTTCTTTCGCAACTAATAAAGCTTTGTAAACTCCTTTTAAAAAACGAGCAGTTCTTATTGGGTCTTCTAAACAATCTTTAGCGTGTTTAGAAGATAAAGCAATACCTCCATTTATAGTAGTTTTTTTATTTTCTTCTATTAAATCATCTAAAAACAAGTCTTCACATAATTTATTATAAGTATCTACCAATATATTAACAGTAATTATTTCTTTATCAATAGTATTAGAGTTTATAATGGCTTCAATTGGCTTTTTAAAATTTGAATAATTATTTTTCATTGTATTAAAGATAATTGAATAGTTAAATAATAAAGTTGATAACAATTTAAATAATATTTAATTATTAGTGACTAACTAGTTTAAAATAGTGACCAACTATCTATAAAACAGGTATAAATACCTGTTTTTTTTTTATTTTTTTTATATAAATTTGAATTTATTAAGTAACAACTTACAAGAAATCGTCTTTGTAAGTTTTCTCAAATTTTATATTATGAAAAAAATTACCCGATTTTTATTTTTATTTTTTTTAACTAGTAGTATTTCTTTTGCACAAACAACAGAAGTTTTTGAAACTGAAACTAATGGAAGCACTACTTTTACAGATAATGGACAAGGATTTACCATAACTACTATTGAAACTGGTTCAGGTACTTATGATATTGAACCCTTTGCAGGTGGTGGATGGAATGGCACAAGTGCTGATAATAAATTTATAGATAATTCCACAGGAGTTGATTCTGGTGATGGGTCTTCTTTTAGTATTACTACTACAGATGGTACTAATATAACTGTAAAAAGTTTTTATCTGTTTGTTGCTACTAAAACTTTAGGTGTTGCATCAACAACTATAACTATAACTGGTAAAAAAGATGGTGTAGCAACACCAATTTTTACCTTTACAAAAAGTTCAGGTTTTGCAAGTCCAGCTACTTTTTCACCTAATAATGGATTTACCTTTTTTAATCTTGCTACAGAAGGTGGTTCTGATAATTCTAACTTAGAAATAGATGAATTGATAATATCTTCTTCAGGGAATGCAGATTACTTAGCCTTAGATGCGTTTAGATGGGATGTTGGTGTTGTAAACACTGCTCCAGTAATCGCAGCTACTGCTTCAGGACAAGCTGTAAATGATAATAGTACATTATCTCCTTTTTCTGCAATAACAACATCAGATGCAGATGGAGATAATTTAACTGCAACCATTACTTTAGATAATAATGCTAAAGGTGTACTAACTGGTGCATCATCTGGTTCTGGTCCTTATACAATTACAAGTAGAACCCCAGCAGCTATGCAAACTGCATTAAGAGCTTTATCTTTTAATCCAACAGATAATAGGTCTGCAACATCAGAAACAACAACATTTACAGTGGTTATTAATGATGGTACTGTAGATGCCACAAATAATACTACTACCGTTATTTCTAGTGCAGTTTCGCCAACAGTTACTTCAGTAAATTCTTCAACTGCAAATGGCACCTATAAAACAGGAGATAATATAATAATTACAGTTACATTCTCTGAAATTGTAACTGCTACTGGAATTCCAACAATAACTTTAGAAACTGGTACAACAGATAGAACTGGAAATTATAATGGAACTGGTAGTGGATCAAATACAATACAATTTACCTATACTGTTCTAGCTGGAGATTCAAGTGCAGATTTAGATTATGTTGCTACAAACTCTCTAACAGCAGGAACATCTATTAGAGATTCAGGAAATAAAGATGCTACTTTAACGCTAGCCAGTCCTGGAGCCGCAAACTCTTTAGGAAATAATAAAGCAATTGTAATTGATGGTGTTTTACCAACCGTTAACTCTGTTAGCTCAACAACAGCTAATGGAACTTATAAAACAGGTGATAATGTAAATGTAAATGTTACATTTTCTGAAGCTGTAACCGTAACTGGGACTCCACAATTAACCCTAGAAACAGGTACAACAGATAGAACTATAAATTATAACGGAACTGGTAGTGGTACAAATACTATACAATTTACGTATACTGTTCAAAGTGGTGATTCAAGTTCAGATTTAGATTATGTAGCGACAAACTCTTTAACAGCTGGAACAAGTATTCAAGATGCAGCAGGTAATAATGCTACTTTAACTTTAGCTAATACTGGAGCCGCAAATTCTCTTGGAGCTAATAAAGCAATTGTAGTTGATGCAATTGCGCCAACATTAAACTCTTCTACTCCTGCAGATGATGCAACAAATGTAGTTGTAAGTTCTAATATTGTTTTAACTTTTTCTGAAAACATAAGTAAAGCCTCAGGTAATATTCTTATCAAAAAAACTTCAGATAATTCTACAGTAGAAACTATAGATGTTACATCTGGGAGTGTTACAGTTTCTAATACTCAAGCAACTATTAATCCATCATCAGATTTAGATTTAAGTACTGAATACTATGTTCAAATAGATAATACTGCTTTTAAAGATGCTGCTAATAATAATTATGCAGGTATTTTAACCACAACTGATTTAAGTTTTACAACAGAAACTAATCAAACAAATTCTTTTGCAGTAGCTTCTGGTAACTGGTCTGTACCAAGTAATTGGTCTTTAAGCAGATTACCAATCAGTACAGACAATGTTAATGTAGGTACAAATACCATTAACTTAGATGTAAGTAACGTTGAGGTTAATGATTTAAGTATTAGTATTGGTGGTGCTTTTAACATATTAAGTAACAGATCTATTACAATTAATGGCAACTTGAATCAAAATGGAACTTTAAATATATTGTCAAATGCAAGTACTAATGGTTCTTTAATTCTTAAAGGAAATCATACAGGAATTAGTAATGTTGATTATCACAGGTATTTATCTACTAATTGGCATTTGATTTCCTCTCCTGTTAATGGTAAAAACATTAGTGATTTTTCTGGAAATGTTAATACTAATGGAAATAAATATGCTATTGCTCCTTATGTAAATAATGTTGTAAGCGCTTCTCGTTGGAACTATTACACAGGTGCAACTGGTGCTGGAACTGGAACAAACCCACTAACAACAGCTGGAACATTTACCAAAGCAAAAGGATATTCAATACAGAAAAGTGCTGGTGGTACTTTAAATTTCTCAGGTGCTTTAAACACCAATAATGCTGGTGAATCTATCGCAATTACAGATGGTGGAGATAATCCTGCAGGAAACAGATGGAATTTAATTGGTAGTCCATATACTGCTGCTTTAAAAGGTGGTAATAGTACACCTGCAAATCAAACAAATACTTTTTTAAAAGTTAATATTGATGCTAATAATTTAGACCCACTCAAAGCTGGTGTCTATCTCTGGAATGGAAGCGCTCCTTATGTTGTTAAATCGGTTGATGACGATTTCTTTATCGCTCCAGGACAAGCGTTTTTTGTACATGCTAAAGATGGTGGAGGAACCTCTGCAAGTTTTACAGAAGCTATGCAAACTCATCAAACTGGTAATATTTTCTTGAAAAATGCAAAGTCTTATCCAGAAATTATTTTAAATCTCTCTAATGGTAAATCAAATATATTAACTAAAGTTAGGTACATAGAGGATAAAACTACTGGTTTAGATGTTGGATCTGATGTGGGTACTTTTACAGGAGAAAGTTCTAATTTTAATGTCTTTTCTCATTTACTAAGTAACAGTGAAGGAATTGATTTCGCTATACAAGCATTGCCTAACAACAACTATGAAAATATGATTATTCCTATTGGAGTTGTTGCAGAAAGTGGAAAAGAAATTATTTTTTCTACTACAATGAATAATTTTCCTAATGGATTAAAAGTGTTTATAGAAGATAAAAAGTATAATACTTTTACACGAATAGATGAAACCAATAGTAATTACAAAATTACCTTAGATGCTGCTCAAAATGGAATTGGACGATTCTATTTGCATACTACAGGTAGTGCTTTGAGTATTGATACAAGTGTAAGTTTAGATAATGTAAGTATTTATAAAGTAAATAATTCTACATTAAGAATCGCAGGTTTATCTCAAGAAAAAACTCACGTTTCTATTTTTAATCTTTTAGGTAAAAGAGTGTTCAATTCTTCATTTATTACTGAGAGCATTAAAGATATTAGCTTACCCAATTTATCAAATGGTGTATATTTGGTTCAACTTAAAACAAAATCTGGTCAATTAAACAAAAAAATAATTTTAGAATAACGAGAATTTAAAGACATAACATCATGAAAAACACAAAAAAAACTCAAGATATTGCTCAAGAAATTACTCGTAAAGAAGCAATAAAGAAAATAGGTAATTATGGTAAATATGCAGCTTTAACTGCATTAGGGACCTACTTAATATTAAACCCACAAAAAGTGCAAGCTCAAAGTCCTGAAGCTCCAGGAACTGGGTTTTAAAAAAATTTGGGGATAGTAATTAAAAAAGACCAATGCAAATGCATTGGTCTTTTTAACTACTAATCATATGTAAAACCATCACTGATTTTTTCTGCTCTATTCTCTACAAAACCATTAAATTACAACCTCTAATATCAGAATTATCAAAACGTCCAATAATTTCAAATGTTCCATTTTTGTGAGTTTTTCCTAGATCTTGAGTCGCAATAAATGAGCAAGAATTGTAATTAGCCAAATCAATAACGTTAATTCCGCCAGTTTTTCCTACTTTTTGAATAGTTAAAGCATCTTCTGTATCTCTTGTTAAAATTTGCATCCAAGGTGGCGTTTCAAAAATACCATTTCCTTTAGAATATGCTTGGCTTAATAATTCTGTCATACCATATTCTGAGTGAATTTCATCCACAGAAAAACCATTTTTTAATTGTTGATGCAATTCTTCACGAACCAACTCTTTTCTTCTACCTTTCATACCACCAGTTTCCATAATTATGGTGTTTTTTAGATTGAATTGTTCTGCTTCAACCAAGTCTAACAACGCAAAAGAAACTCCAATTAAGAGAGTTTTTTGTCCACTTTTATCTAATTTGATGAGTTTTTCAGCTAATTCATCCAAATTATTCAAATAAAACCCGCTTTCTGAGTTTTTAGATTTTACAATTAAATCATCAACCATAAAAATCAAAGAAGATCCTTTTCTTTCTAAATAATTGGGCAATAAAGCTAAAACTACATATTCTTCTATGTCTCCATAAAAATGTGCAAATCCTTTTTGGTAACTTTCTTTATAAATAGTAATATCTGTTACACAGTGTTTGCTGGTAACACTTCCTGTTGTGCCAGAACTGGTAAAGGTTTCTTGAATTTCATCTAAAGAAGAAAGCACTTGTCTACTTTTAAAAAATTGAATGGGTAAAAACGGAATTTCTTCAATCCTTTTTACATCAGAAGGATGCACATATAACAAATCACAAAAAGACCTGTACACCTTATTATTTTTAAATTGGTGCTTAAAAACAGACAAAGCTTCTCTTGTAAACTCTTCTTGAGTTTTTATATTGAAAATGTTATTTTGCATACAGTTTTGCAAAAATAACATTATTAGACGCAACCTTTTTAAAATTTTTGCATCTTGTAAGAAAGGAAGGTATATAATATGATAAAAAAAATATTTTTTGTTTCAATTTTGCTGATTCAATTAAGCGCTAATGCTCAAAAAGATTCAAATTGGAATGTAGGAATTGAATTTTCTATCGATAATTTATCTAGTTCAGATAATTTTATAGTTACTCAAGGAAATGTTAATGGATATAACATTAAATTTAATAAAAACAATTTTAATTTTGGACTTGTAACCAATTATTTAATTCAAAAAAAAATAAAACTATCTACTGGTATTTTATTTTCGAATAAAGATGTAACAGCCACATACAATTGTATTTCATGTGTTCATATTGGAACGTTTCCTGGTTACCCACCAGAAAAAATAAAACAGCGGTTTATAGTAATTCCGATAGCAGTAAATTACGAGCTATTAAAAGGAAAAATTAGACCCGTTTTAAATGGTGGATTTAAAAACAATATAAAGATTAAAAATGATTTAAAAGAACAAAGTAAAAGTTACTTTTTAGAAGCATTTGTAGGCGCTTCTATTCATTTTAATATTTCTAAAAACTTAGAAACAGGAATTGGATATAATTATCAAATTAATGTAACAAATTTATACAATACTAATACCTTTAATTTAGAAACCAATAATTACTTTTTAAAAATTAATTACAATATATAATAAAATGAAGTTAAAAATTAAAACCTTCTGTTTTATAATCCTCTCAGGATTCTTAATTAATTGTAGTAATAACAATGAAGTAAATAAAGGTCTAATTAGCGGAAAGTGGAATATAACAAAGGTTATTGGAGGTTTTAATCAACCAAAAGACTACGTCTATGGCAGCCTTACTTGGGACTTTAACTTTAACAATAACACAATTACTATTGTAAATAATGCAGATGTGTTTACAGATGTAAATACACCTCCTAGTTTTAGAAGTAATCAAGGAAGTATTTATACCTTTTCTATTAAAACAGAAAATAATATCGATTTCTTAGTTGTTGGAAACAGAAAAGGAGAAATTAAATTTATAGATGAAGAGTTGTTCATCGATTATGGTATTGCTTTTGACGATATTGCTTATGTTTTTAAAAGATAAAATATGAAATTAAAAAACATATTTCTAATTGTATTTCTTACACTTTTAGGGTGTTCAGAAACTGAGGAAGAAGATTTTAATTCTTGTACCTCAAATTGTGTAATTATAGACAACAATTTATATAAAAATACAAAAACGAACAATTATACAGTTTCAGATGTAAAGTTAAATGGCGATTTGTTAACCATAAAAATAAATGCAAGTGGTTGTGATGGCAATTCTTGGCAAGCAACTTTAGTGGATGCAAATGAAATTGCAGAATCGAATCCTGTTCAAAGATATATTAAATTATCATTAGAAAATAAAGAAGCTTGTTTGGCTGTTTTTAATAAAGATTTTACTTTTAATATTAAAAAGCTAAAAGAAAATCAAACAGAAATTATATTAAATTTAGAAGGTTGGAAAACACACATAAACTATAAATAATATGAAAAAAATTATACTTATAATATTTGTTAGCGTCTGTTTTTTCTCTTGTGAAAACCAAACTGAATTAAACACAACTATTGCAGGAAAATGGAATGTAGCACAAACTATTGGCGGTTTTTCTCAACCAAAAGATTATACTCCTAGCACTTTTACTTGGGAATTTGATATGGCTAAAAAAACAGTCACTATTATAAATACTGCAGATATTTTTAATGCAAGAGATATTCCTAGTTTTATAAACAATCAAGGAGGTGTTTATTCTTTTGAAATTATCGAAGAAAAAGGCACATCTTTTTTAGTAGTTGGTAATAGAAAAGGAGAAATTAAACTAGAAGACACCAAACTAACCATAGATTATGGAGTAGCATTAGACGATATTGGGTACATTTTTAAAAGATAAATATGAAATTTAAAAACACTTTCTTAATCTTAATATTCACAATATTTTCACTTTTTGCTTGTGATGATAAAAATATGATTCCTTTAGTTTGTGATGTTGAAAACCCTTTAGAAAATTTAACTTTTTTAAAAGAAGCAAAAAATAATATAGATAGGATAGATTGTGGTGGTAAAAGTACGATTACACAATACACTTACAAAAATGAAACTGTTTTCGAAATAAACATTTGTGATCAAATTGCAGATGGTCAAACCCTAGTTTACAATTGTTCTGGAAAGATTATTTGTGTTTTTGGGGGAATTGCTGGGCAAAACACGTGTCCAGATTTTGAAAAAGAACGAACTAATAAAAAAATAGTATATGGAAATTAAAAAAATAAGTTTATTACTTTTTGCCTGTTTCATACTGTTTTCTTGTGAAAACAACGAAAATGTAATTATAGATGCAGACAATTTATTAATCGGGTTTTGGGTTTCACCAACTTATGATAATGAAAAAACGATCTTTAAAAGAGGGAATTCATTACCAAAAGATGCTTCTGGTATTTCGTTTAAACCAAATGGAGCTTTTATAGAAAGAACTTCTGGTTTTTGTGGCACACCTCCATTATCTTTTTTTAATGTAGAAGGCACTTTTCTATTAGAAAACCCAATTATTAATATTTCTAAACAAAGCTATCCATCTAATTATGCTTGGAGAATTGTTTCGCTTACAGAAACAGAATTAGTAGTTAAAAGAGAATTAACAGAACAAGAAAAAGACCATAGAAAATTAATGGATTTGTATGATGAAATCTACAATTTAGCTTATAGTGTAACCTGTACAAATTCATCAGATTGGTTAATTAGTCCTTTTGGTTCTAAGGCTTGTGGTGGTCCTCAGGGTTACATCCCTTATTCTAAAAACATAGATACTGTTGCTTTTTTAAATAAAATAAAGGTGTATTCAGATGCAGAAAAAGAATATAATATAAAATGGGGTGTAATATCAGATTGTTCTATTATTCCTCCTCCAAAAGGTATTGAATGTAAAAACGGATTTGTCATTGTTAATTATTAAAAACAAAAATTATGAAAAAACTAATCGCATTATTTTTAACGATTGCTATTTTCTCTTCCTGTTTAAATAATAGAGATGACATCAATTTTAAATTCGAGATTTTACCTATAGAATCTTATACAGTTCCTGCGTTTTTTACTTATCAACAAAAGGATACAATTACTATAAAATATAATTTGCCTGGCATCTGCTATAATTTTGACAATATTTATTATGAATATCAAGACACAGCAAGAATTGTAGCAGTTAGAAGTTATATAGATTTAGATGTAGCATGTGGCAATGTTTCAATTCCTAAAGAATATAAACTAATTATAAATGCCAGACAAAGAGAAGATTATGTATTCAAATTTTATAAAGGAAAAGACACAAATGACAAAAGTATTTTTGAAGAAGTAGTAGTTCCTGTAAATTAGAGGTATCAAACTACAAGAACTCATAACAAGATGTTGCCAAAAAGAACTGGCTGCTCAATCAGAATTATATCAATTATATGCTGATGTGTTATTTGCGCTTTGTTTAAAATATTCTAGAAATTACCAAGATGCAGAAGATACTTTACAAGACAGTTTTCTTACCATTTTTAAAAAAATAAATCAATATAAAAATAAAGGTTCTTTCGAGGGTTGGCTAAAACGAATTACCATACATACAGCTCTGCAAAAATATAGAGAAAAAGCACCATTGCAAATCGTAAAAGAAACTCCTGACACCGATTTTTTTGATGATGATTCTCTCGAAAACACCAATTTTAGTATGGCTGTTTTACTTGAATTTATTCAACAATTACCAGACAGATACAGATTGGTTTTTAATTTATATGTGTTAGATAATTATCCTCACAAAGAAATTGCAGATTTATTAAAAATTTCTGTAGGAACCTCTAAATCTAACTTGTCTAGAGCCAGAAAAATATTGAAAGAAAAATTAGAAAATCATTTAAAAGCAGCAGATAAAGCTTAAAATATGAGTAATCAAAATATAGATAGATTGTTTCAAGAAAAACTTAAAAATTTGGATATGAGTCCAAATGACAAAGTTTGGGACAGTATCGCTTCTAAATTAACCCAAAAAAAACGCAGAATAATTCCTATTTGGTGGTTTACAAGTGGTATTGCAGCTTTGTTTATTTTAGGTTTTTTATTATTTCCTTTTGTAGATGACAATAAAAAACCTGATAAAAATGATACTAATTCTATAATTACAGAAACGAATAATGAGGTAAAAAAACCTTTCATAAAGAATGATTTAACTGTAGATTCTATCTATAAAAATGATGCCAAGAAAATAGTAGTTGCTGATAAAAAAACAAAAGAAAAAAAGTTTGAAAAAGAGAAAAAATTAAATACAAATACAAGTTCTAAAAAGAAATTAGTTAGCCCAAAAAATGCTGTGAAAAAGAATTTGTTTGCAAATAACACCATCAATAAAAATAAAGAAATTTCTAAAAAAGAGTTTACATTTTCTGATAAAAATAAAGACATAGGTTTTAATAAAAATGATGCGGTTATAAAAAAAGAAATCCCAAAAAATAAAGAAAAAACAGAAAAACCTAACGTTAATCTAGATACTTTTTTAAAGAAAAAAGACTCGATCATCATAACAAAACCATCAAAAAATAAATGGGCAGTTACACCTCTTTTTGGTTTATTAAATTCAAATTCTTTTACAAAAGCATCACCAATTTCTTCAAGTTTAGCGAACTCTACACAGGGTAAAAGTTCCGTTTCTTATGGTGTGCAAGTAAGTTATCAAATTAATAAAAAGTGGAGTGTTCAAACAGGAATTCATCAACAAGAAATGGGGTATATAAATAATCAAGTAGCAGCAGTAGCAGTTACATCTGCGAACGCATCTTCTATTACTTTTAACAATAAAGAGGCTTTTTCGTTCCAAGAAGATACCTCTAATGCTAATTTGAATCTAAATGTTGCTAATTTGAATGGCGATTTAAACCAAACTATTGGTTATTTAGAAATTCCGATAGAAATTAAATATAATTTTTTAAGCACCAAAAAAATAAATACGCAAGTGGTTGCTGGTTTTAGTTCTTTGTTTTTAAACAAAAATCAAATTGATTTTAATACTCCTTTTCAATCAAACTCTGGAGAAAATCAAAATTTGAATACAATTAATTTTAGCGGAAACTTTGGTATAGATTTTGATTATTTATTCAATAAAAAATGGTCTTTTAATCTAAACCCAATGTTTAAAGCGCAATTAAATACTTTTAGCAGTAATCCTAATGGTTTTGCCCCATTTAATATTGGTGTGTACACAGGTTTAAAATATCGTTTTTAACCTTTTAACTACTTAAACTAGAAATTTAACTTTAAGTATTATAGGTTTAACGAAAATAAAGACATTTTAAATGTCATATTTTTTAAATTTGTATCAGTAAAATGAAAAGATAATGACATTATTAGCGACCACATATAGAACTTTAAGCGGAAAAAAAGAAATCATTGAAATTCCGAATAAAAAAGATTCAGAATGGGTAATTTATCAAGATGGAAAACCTAAATATTATACAGATTTTTTTGATTTACAAATAGAATCTAATGCAATGATGAATAGTTTGGTTTTATGTACCAAAAGATCTTTAGACGAGGTTTTAGAACTTATCAATAAAAGAAATAATATAAATTTATCTGTACCTAAAATATCACGTTTAGGATATAAAAAGAAAATAAAATCTGTTGAAACAAAAATAAATTTAGAGCCTATACCAGAAAAATGGTTGGCTTATTCTTTGTAAATTTTTACAACTAATTCTCCTTTATCGTTCATAGAAGCTCTGTACATTCCTGCTGTGTTAAACTCAAAAGACATATTGCCATTTTTGTCTAAAGCCACAACACCACCTGTTCCACCTAGTTTTGTCAATTTATTTTGAATCACATCTTTAGTTGCTTCTTTTAAACTTTTTTGTTGATATTCCATTTGTGCAGAAATATCATAAGCAACTTGACTTCTTATAAAATATTCTCCCCAACCTGTAGAAGAAACTCCACAAGTTGTATTATTTGCATAGGTTCCTGAACCAATAATTGGTGCGTCTCCAATTCTACCCCATCTTTTGTTTGTCATACCTCCTGTAGAAGTTCCTGCAGCTATATTTCCATCTTTATCTAAAGCTACACAGCCAACTGTACCAAATTTTGCATTTTTAATATCTGCATCATAAAAAGCGGCTTTTTTATCATCATGATCTAATGCTGTTTTATTTCTATTTTTTATTCTTTGTAAAGATTTAAAACGTCTTTCTGTGTAAAAATAGCTTGGATTTACAATTTCTAAGCCTTTTTCTTTAGCAAAAAGAGATGCTCCTTTGCCAGACAACATTACATGGTCTGAATCTGCCATTATTTTTATTGCCAATTCAATTGGGCTTTTTACATTGGTTACACCTGCAACTGCTCCAGCATTCAATGTTTTTCCGTCCATAAAAGACGCGTCTAATTCGTTGGTTTCTTCGTGCGTAAAAACGGCACCTTTTCCTGCATTAAATAATGGAGATTCTTCCATAACTTGTATGGTTTTCATTACTGCTTCTTGGCTTGTTCCGCCATTTTTTAAAATGGTATGACCAATTTTTATAGCTTCTTCTAGTTTTGCTTTGTATGCAGCTTCTTTTTCATCAGACATATTTTTCTTTAAAATAGTTCCTGCACCTCCATGAATAATAATGGCAAAATCATTTATTTTTTTGGTTGATTTTTCTGCTTCAATTGTTTTTGAAGTTTCTGTTTTACATCCAAAAGAAATGATTAAAAATGAAGCAATAAAAAGTAGTTTTTTCATGAATATTATAATTTTATGATTGATAAATTTAAGAATCTTTTAATTTAATAGCAAATTATAATCTAAATCACTCCATTTTAATACAAAATAGAGATGTTTTATCTCTAAACTCTCTTTACAATTGGGCTTCTTTTTTTATACTAAACTAGTGCTGTAATAGATTCAGCAAAAAAGGTATAATAAGAAATCTCGACCTTTTTAGAGAGCCCTAAAATTAATTGTTTGTATTAGTTTCTATAGGGTTTAAGAACTTTAAAGGAAAAGAAAAACCGACACTATAAAAGTATCGGTTTTAAGTTTTTTAGTAAAGTAATTCTCCACAAAGAGAATCATACAAAAAAGGTCTGTGACCTTACCAGATTCTTACTCTTTCTTCTGGTTTTAGGTACATTTTATCTCCTTCTTTTACGTCAAACGCTTTGTAGAAAGCATCTACGTTTTTTAAAGGCATATATGCTCTGTACATTCCTGGAGAGTGTGTATTTGTCATGATTAAGTTTTTTAGAGCTTCATCACGCATTTTGGTTCTCCAAATGGTTCCCCAAGAAAGGAAAAAACGTTGTTCTGGAGTGTAACCATCAATTTTTTCTGGTCTTCCACTTTTTTCTAAGAAAATTTGTAGTCCTTCATAAGCAGCTTGTACACCACCTAAATCACCAATATTTTCACCAAGAGTATATTCGCCATTTAAGTGCATAGAATCGATTGCAATAATATCTGAATATTGTTTTATTAATTTACCACCAACTTCTTTAAATTTAGCAGAATCGTCTTTTGTCCACCAGTTTTTTAAGTTTCCATCACCATCAAAACGAGCTCCAGAATCATCAAAACAATGTGAAATTTCATGACCAATTACAGCTCCTATTCCACCATAATTTACAGCTTCATCTGCTCTGTAATCATAAAAAGGAGGTTGTAAAATTGCTGCTGGAAAAACGATTTCATTATTTACAGGGTTAAAGTAAGCATTTACTGTTTGAGGAGACATACCCCATTCTGTTCTATCTACTTCTTGGCCTAATTTTGCCATGTCTTTATTGTAATTCCATTTGGTTACATTAATGGCGTTTTCAAAGTAAGAACCACCTTCTTTTAAACCTTGTACTTGTAATTTAGAATAATCTTTCCAAACATCTGGATATGCAATTTTTACAGTTAATTTATGTAATTTTTCTAATGCTTTTGTTTTCGTTTCTCCACTCATCCAAGGTAATTGAGCAATTCTTTTTTCGAAGCCTAACATTACATTATCAATCATTTCCTTAGCTTTTTCTTTAGCTTCTGGTGGAAACATTTTTTCTACATATAATTTTCCTAAAGCTTCACCAATTGCACCATTTAAGTTACCCAAAGCACGTTCGTCTCTTGGACGTTGCTTTTTTGCTCCACGCATTTCTTTTGCGTAAAACTCCCAATTTGCAGTTTCTAAATCTGTTGATAATAAACCTAAAGCATTATTAATAGTATTCCAACGTAGTAATAATTTAATATCAGCCACAGAGCGTTTTGTAAAAACATCGCTCATTGCTTTAAAATAACCAGGATCTGTAACAATAACTTTCTCAATATCTTTTACACCAACCCCTTCTAAATGTGCAGACCAATCTATTGCAGGGGCTAACTTTTGTAGTTCTGCAACTGTCATTGGGTTGTAAATTTTACGAATGTCTCTTCTTTCTTCTTTAGACATCATAGGTTTTGCCAAACTAGTTTCAAACTCTACAATTGTTCTAGCATTCTTTTTTGCAGTTGCTGCATCATCACCAAATTCTTGGAACATTTTTGCGACAAATTCTTCATATTTCACTAATTTATCTGCAACTTTAGCATCTACGTAATAATCTCTAGATAAACCTAAGCTTCCACCACCCATATAACCTGCATATTGGCTACTGTTTTTTAGATCGTTAAAAACACCAAAACCATAAAAACCTCCACCTCCATAAGGAGCCATATTTGTTAAATAAGTTTCTACATCTTTCTTAGTTTTAATTTCATCTACTTTTGCTAAATAAGGCATAACTGGTGCTTTGCCTTGTTTGTTTCTTGCAACAGTATCCATAATTGTTTGGTAGTAGTTTACTGCTTTTTCTTGATCAGAATCTATTTCATTTCCTTGTGCATCTTTTACTTTTGGAAAATCTCTTTCTTCTATTGCTTGGTTTAAAATAGTTAAAACATCTGCATCTGTTTTTTTACGCAATTGATTAAAACCACCCCAAGAAGTTTGGTCATCTGGTATTTCTGTTTTGTCTAACCAAGTTCCGTTTACGTGTCTGAAAAAATCATCTGTAGGTTTTGTGGTTTTATCCATATTTTTTAAAACGATACCAGCCACTTTTTCTTCTGGTTTATCTTGCTTACAAGCTGCAAAAGCCAATGAGGCAATTGCTGTTGTAAAAAGTACTTTTTTAATTGTTTTCATTTATATATAGTTTGATTTGATTGAATATATTTAAGTATTAGTAACAAAAATACGTTTTTGTTACGAGTTAACTTTTTATTTTACTTTTTGGTGGATTTGGTAATTGATCAAAACCCATATTAAACAACGTAAACCCATAAATATCTGCATATTGTTCTATGGTTTTTGCAACAGGAGTTCCTGCTCCATGACCAGCATTGGTTTCTATTCTAATTAAAGTTGGGTTGTTTCCTGTTTGTTTTTCTTGCAATTCTGCTGCAAATTTAAAACTATGTGCAGGTACAACTCTATCATCATGATCTCCTGTCGTAATTAAAGTTGACGGGTATTTTATTCCTTTTTTTACATTATGGACTGTTGAATATCCTTTTAAATACTCGAACATTTCTTTACTATCATTTGCTGTACCATAATCATAAGCCCAACCTGCACCTGCTGTAAAGGTGTGATAACGTAACATATCTAAAACACCAACAGCAGGCAAAGCAACTTTCATCAATTCTGGTCTTTGTGTCATTGTTGCTCCAACTAAAAGTCCTCCATTAGAACCTCCACGAATTGCTAAAAAATCTGAAGAAGTGTACTTTTCTGAAATTAAATATTCTGCAGCTGCAATAAAATCATCAAATACATTTTGTTTTTTTAACTGTGTACCTGCATCGTGCCATTTTTTACCATATTCTCCTCCACCTCTTAAATTAGGAACAGCATAAATACCTCCTTGTTCCATCCAAACTACGTTTGCAATACTAAAAGATGGTGTTAAACTTACGTTGAAACCTCCATAACCATATAAAATAGTTGGGTTTTTACCATTTAATTCTACACCTTTTTTATGTGTAATAATCATAGGTACTTTTGTACCATCTTTTGAAGTGTAAAAGATTTGTTTACTTATAAAATCATCAGCATTAAAATCGATAGCTGGTTTCCAGTATGATTCATAATCTCCATTTTTGGGATTGAATTTATACAAAGAACCTGGTGTGTTGTAATTTGTGAAAGAAAAATACAACTCTTTAGCATCAGTTTTACCTCCAAAACCACCTGCAGAACCTACTCCTGGTAATTTTACTTCTCTTATTAACTTACCATCAAAATCATACTGCATCACTTTAGAAACTGCATCTACCATATATGTTGCAAAGAAAAAACCTGCTCCAGAAGAAGGGCTTAATACATTTTCTGTTTCTGAGATAAAATCTGCCCAATTTTCTGGTGTTGGTTTAGCAGCATCTACAATAACTACTTTCTGATTTGGAGCCCCTAAATTGGTTTGTAAATACAATTTACTTCCTCTATTATCAATTACATAAGAATCGCTTTTTACGTTGTCTAAAATTGTAACTAATTTACTATTTGGTTTCGATAAGTCTTTGATAAATAGTTTGTTACCTGATGTAGAAACAGATGCAGTTATTACCAAGTATCTATTATCTTCAGTTAAATAACCACCTACATATCTATGTTTTTCTGATGCTTTTTCTCCAAAAATAACTGTGTCATCTTTTTGTGAGGTTCCTAATTGATGATAATATAGTTTGTGTTGATCTGTTTTTGCAGACAATTCACTTCCTTTAGGTTTGTCATAAGAAGAATAGTAAAAACCTTCATTTTTATACCAAGAAATTCCTGAGAATTTTACATCAACCAATGTATCTTCTTTGATGATTTTTGACTCAGCATCCATAATAATTATTTTACGCCAATCAGAACCACCCTCAGAAATTGAGTATGCAGTTGTTTTACCATCTTTAGAAAAACTTAATGAACCCAAAGAAGTTGTTGCGTCTTCAGAAAATGTATTTGGATCTAAAAAAACTTCTGGACTTGCATCACCTTTTTTTCGATAGACTACATATTGATTTTGTAAACCATCATTTTTATAAAAATAAGTATAATCTCCCTCTTTAAAAGGTCTGCCTACTTTTTCGTAATTCCATAATTGAGATAAACGTGTTTTTAACTGTTCTCTATATGGAATTTTACTTAAATAATCGAAAGTAACCTCATTTTCAGCTTTTACCCAAGCTTCTGTTTCTGTACTTTTATCATCTTCTAACCACCTGTAATTGTCTACCACAGCAGTTTCAAAAATAGTATCAGTAACTGGTTTTTTTACGGTTTCTGGGTACTTTACTTCTATATTTGTTTGTTTCATTTCTTTTTTACAAGACACTAAAATAGTACTTGCTATTAAAATAGGTAAGATTAATTTGAGTTTCATATTTGGTTGTGATTTGATGATGTTCAAAATTAGAAGTTATTTAACAGATTATCAGTAATTTAACATTTTTTAACTTTTATGGTTTTGTATTCTTTATAATTTGTAATTTGAGATACATAAAAACGACTAATTTTGTGAAAATGAATAAATAGATTCCTTTTTAAACAAGAATTACAAAAAGAAGAAAGCTCAACTTTGTTGAGAAAACACAAACATATTATGACAGAAAATTTAACAAAAGCAACATTTTTAGAAAAAGTATTCAATTTTGAAGAAAATAAAGACTGGAAATTTGAAGGAAAAAGACCAGCATTAATCGACTTTTATGCAGATTGGTGTGGTCCTTGTAAAGCATTGGCACCAGTTTTAGAAGTTCTTTCTCAGGAATATGAAGGTAAAATAGATATTTACAAAATAGACACAGAAGCTGAGCAAGAATTATCTGCAGCATTTGGTATTAGAAGTATACCTTCTATGTTATTTTGCCCAGCAGAAGGAGAACCACAAATGGCAAATGGTGCTTTACCAAAAGCAGATTTAGAACGCATTATTGCTGATGTTTTAAAGGTTACAAAATAATTATTTTATCATTCTTGCATAAGCAGGAATTTAATTCTTAAACAATATAAAAACTCCTGAAAATTTACTTTTCAGGAGTTTTTTAAGAAAATTTTATATACATAAGAAATTGATGCATTAGAAAATTATGTATATATTTGTTTTTAGAAAATTGTCATTGTGAGTTTACTAATCAATGACAGTGAATACAATTACAGGATTAAACAAACGATTACACATTTTTAAATATGGGAAATCAAAAATTATACAAAGGTTCTTTACAAACCATCATTTTAAAGTTATTAGAAAGTAACGATAAAATGTATGGTTATGAAATTACTCAAAAAGTAAAAGAACTTACCAAAGGTGAATTGCAAATAACAGAAGGAGCTTTGTACCCAGCTTTACACAAACTAGAAGCAGATGGTTTGTTAGATGTAGAGGTTGCAAAAGTAGGGAACAGATTACGTAAATATTACAAACTTACAGAAAGTGGTACCAAAGAAACTGTTAATAAATTGGCTGAAATGCAAGAGTTTTTAAAAACGATGCAGCATTTGGTAAACCCTAAATTTAGTTTGGAGTAAGATGGAAAAGAACTATGAAATAACAGAAAAGCAGTTGGCTTTTTTGGAGGATTATATAAAGAGAAAGAAAAGGTTTTCTGACCCAGAAGATTTATATGAATTAGTAGATCATTTAGTTACTGACTTTGAATATACTGGAAATGGAAATATTTCTCAATATTTAGCAGACAATTCAACATTTATATTTAACTACCAAGGAACTAGAAAAAACAAGGAAAGTGCTGTACACTGGTCTTACCAAAGACAATTATGGCAGAATTTCTTTAATTTTTTCTATCACTTAAAATATATTCCTTTTACAATTTTGTATTTGGTTACATTTTACACATTGTTTACTTTGAATATAAAAATAAAGACAATTGGTTATATTTTTATAACAACTATTATTCTTTTTTTATTTTACGGCTTATTAAAAACTTACCATAAAAATAAAAAAATTAGAAACCTAGTTTCTTTTAAAACTCTGGGAAATGTAATGGCATTACCTTCTCTGTTTTTATACTTCTTTTCTCCAATAGCTGACTTTTTAAAAGAAAATAGAATTTTATTTTTCATATATTTTTCTATTGCTTTTGGTTTACATATAGCTGGTATTTTATTAATTAAAGAAAAAAGAAAAATCATTCTAGAAAAATACAAACACTTGTTAAACTAACGCTATGGAATTAACAAGACAACAAATACAATCTGTAGAAAAATATTTAGAAAATAAAAATTTCAATTTTATAGATTTAAAACCAGAAATTTTAGACCATATGATTTCTGATATAGAAAGTTTATTGAGTAAAAACCATTCTTTTGAAAACTCTTTTGCAATGGTAAGAATTAGATGGGAAAAACATTTTAAAGAAACCTCTAGTTTCTTTTTTGGTATGCTGTATTCAGAATCTAAAATTGTGGTTAAAAAAGCGGTTAAAGTATTTAAACCTTTCTACTTTTTATACTTGGCTGCTTATATTTTACCAGTGGCCTTTTTAAAGATAATACCTATTTCTTTTTCTGAAACAATGGTAAATTTTACCAATGGTTTTCTGTTTTCATTTTCGGCTATATTATTTCTTTATATGGCTTTTATAATGATAAAAATTATCCAATTTAAAGTAAAATCTACCTATAGTTTTATTTTAAAAACACAATATTTTGGACTCATTTTACTAATTATGGGTTTGTCTGTAGGTGTTTTTAGAGAAAATGGAGAACTAAACCCAGTTTTTACAGGTTTTGTTTGTGGTGGTTATGCTGTTGTTTTTATTTGTCATCATTTTTATAAAAAGCACCAACAAGAAATTAGTAAATATAAAATTTCATAAATTATGGAATTAACAAAACAACAAATTAAAAACATAGATTATCGTTTAGAAAACGAAGGTGTAAAATTTTGGGACATTAGAATAGAAATGTTAGACCATGTGGTTTCTGATGTAGAACAATATTTGAAACCAGGTCATACAGAGTATCAATTTAAGGAAATTGTTTTAGAATCGTTTAAAAAATTGGGTTGGAAAGAAAATTTTAATGGTGGTGGTTTTGATACTGTATTTCTAAGAAAATGTAAAATTTATGCCAAGTACAGTAATCGCGGAATTTTATCTGAATACAAGCAAAAACTTACAGACCTTAAAACTTTAGGGCTTCTGTTTCTTTTCTTTTTTTACTTATTTATATTTAGAGAGAACTCAACAGTTATAAAGTATACAATGGGTTTTAGTTTGATTTTATTTGGTGTTACATTTATTTTTTTTACATCAAAATATAAAGTTTTTAATTCTGTAAGATTAAATAGGTCAATGATTTTTGCAACTTTTCCTTTATCACTTTTTAATTGTTTTATATTTTTTCCAAAAGTGTTTTTTGGTTACGAAAAACTAAGCACGACCTATGTAGCTGCTATTTTTGCATTAATTGTTCCTTTTTTAATAATTGGAATTAACTTCTTGTACAAAGAATTTAAAGATGTTCAAAAGACTTATAATAAATTGATTGATTAAGTTATGAAACTCACAGATTTACAAATAGAAAACCTATACAAATTCACCAGAAAACACTATGTGTATCATTATGATGTACAAACAGAATTGGTAGATCATTTAGCAAATGATATTGAAAATATTTGGGTAGAAAACCCAAATATTTCCTTTGAACAAGCCAGAGATAAATCTTTTAAAAAATTTGGCGTTTTTGGTTTTATGGATGTTATAGAAGCCAAACAAAAACAAATGAATAAACGTTATTGGAAAATAATACTACGTTTTGTTAAAGAGTGGTTTACAATGCCAAAAATTATAATGACTACAAGTTTGTTTATTATAATTCTACTTTTATTACAAATTCCAAAAGCAGAGTATTTTATATTAAGCGCTTTATTTATTTCTGCTATTTTCGAAATCGTATTTATTTATAAATTTAGAAAAGAAGAAAAAAAGAAAGAAAAAACTAATGAAAAAATCTTTTTATTAGAAGCTATGATTGGCACAACAAAAAATGGTTTTACAGGATTAGTTTTTATAAATCTTTTTAATTTTTTCAATTTAACTAGATTTAATTTCTCTAATTTAGATTTTCATTGGGTTGCGTTAACAGCCTTAATAGCTACTATTTTATTTATATTCTTTTATGTTTCTAATTATGTTATTCCAGAAAAAACAGAAGAATTGTTGCAAGAAACATACCCAGAATATAAAATTGTAAAAAATTTGTAACAAAAACAATTTCTAAACTACTAACTATCAAACTAACTTATAATATATGATTTCACATTTTTTAAACTTAGAATGGAAACAATTTTTTAGATCCGCTTCTTTTAGTAAAAGCGTAGGCGCAAAAATCTTGATTGGTTTTTTTGGACTCTATTTTATTGTCATTTTCTTATTTATGGGTTTTGGAGGCTATTTTGCTCTAAAAAAATTATATCCAGAAAAAGACCCACTAATGGTCGTAAATTCATTTTTACTTTTTGCAATTACTGGCGATTTAATTTTTAGGTACATTATGCAAAAATTACCTGTAATGAATATAAAACCCTTGTTAACACTATCTATACCCAGAAATAAAATTGTTCATTTTATTTTGGCAAAATCATCACTATCTTTCTTTAATATTATGGGTTTGTTTTTTTACATCCCATTTTCAATTATTTTAATAAAAGAAGGTTATGATGTTGCTGGGGTTTTAGGCTGGTTAGCAACAATGATTTTATTAATACAGTCCATCAACTTTTTCAACTTTTTAGTCAATAAAAACAATGTCGTATTTGGTAGTTTACTGGTTATTTTAATTGGTGGTTATTTAGTACAGCATTTTAATTGGTTTAATTTACCTGGTTTTGTAGGTCAAGGGTTTGATACAATTTATCAAAACCCTATTTTTGCAGTTGTTTTTTTAGTTTTATTGATTGTTTTATATGCCATAAATTATAAACAATTAAGAAATGAAGTGTATTTAGATGCTATCATATCAGAAAAAACGAAAGAAGTAAACTCTGCAGATTTATCTTTTGCAGATAAATTAGGAGATTTAGCACCATTTATTAAAAACGATTTGCGTTTAATGTGGAGAAATAAACGCACAAAATCTGGAATTTGGATGCTTGCTATAGGTTTGCTTTATGGTCTGTTTTTCTATCCAAATCCAGTATATGCAAAAATGGATTTTATGTTTGTTTTGGTAGGAATTTTTTCTACAGGAACCTTTTTAATCAATTTTGGGCAGTTTATTCCTGCTTGGGACAGTAGTTATTACAATATGTTAATGAGTCAGAATTTTAAATACGAGCGTTATTTAAAATCAAAATTTACAATTATGACCATTAGTGTTGTTGCACTTTTTGTTTTGGGTATACCTTATGTGTATTTTGGATGGAAAGTTCTATTAGTTCATTTTGCAGCAATGATTTACAATGTTGGTGTAAATACACACGTAATTTTATACGGAGGTACTTTTAACAGAAAAAAGATAAATTTAGATGAAAAAGCAGCCTTCAATTTTCAAGGAACAGGAGCTGTACAATGGATAATTGGTATTCCTCTAATGATTTTACCAATGGGATTATTCGCATTAATGAACTGGTTAGTAAGCTTTGAAATAGCAACAGTTACTTTAGCAATTTTAGGTTTTATAGGTATTGCTTTGCATAAAAAGTTAATGGCAGCCATCACAAAAAAATACATTACAAACAAGTATGTAATGATTCACGCATTTAATCAAGAAAATTAAAAAACACAATGATACAAACTACGCAACTTTCAAAAAAATACGGAAAAGCAGAAGTATTACATATAGATTCTTTAGAAATACCAACAGGACAAAGTTTTGGTTTGGTAGGTAATAATGGAGCAGGAAAAACCACATATTTTAATATTTTATTAGATTTAATAAGACCTTCATCTGGTGCAATTGTAAATCATGATATTCAAGTAAACCAAAGTGAAGATTGGAAACAATTTACAGGTTCTTTTATTGATGAATCTTTTTTGATAGGTTACTTAACTCCAGAAGAATATTTCGATTTTATTGGTGATTTAAGAGGAATGAATAAAGCTGATGTTACAAAATTCTTATCTCAGTTTGATGAGTTTTTTAATGGAGAAATTATCGGAAAGAAAAAATACTTAAGAGATTTAAGTAAAGGAAATCAGAAAAAAGCTGGAATTATAGCTGCAATGATGGGAAACCCACAAGTTGTAATTTTAGATGAGCCTTTTGCCAATTTAGACCCAACAACTCAAATTAGATTAAAAACTATTATTAAAAAACTAACCGAAAACAGAGAAGTTACAGTTTTAGTGTCTAGTCATGATTTAACACATGTAACAGAAGTTTGTGAAAGAATTGTAGTTTTAGATAAAGGAATTGTGGTAAAAGACATAGAAACATCATCAGAAACCTTAAAAGAATTAGAAAGCTATTTTTCTGTATAAGCACACTATTCTTAATTTATTACTATTTTTACGCTCTTATTTATACTATTTTCTAAAGAAAGTAGTTGTAAATAAGAGTTTTTTACTTTCTTAGCGTTTGCTAATTCATTGTTTAATCAATATTATTTTTGTGAAATACACCCAAAAAATAATTCTTCTTCTTGCTGTTTTTACAGTATTATATGCTTGTAGCACCAAAAAAGATACTATTATTAGTAGAAATTGGCATGCACTAAACACAAAATATAATGTGTTGTTTAATGGTAAAGAAGCTTTTAAACAAGGCATAGAAGGCATTAACAGTGGTTATAAAGATGATTGGTTTAAACGCCTACCAATAGAACCTATAGGGTTTGAAGAAGATAAAATAGAAATTCCGAAATTTAATAATGGTCTTGGTGCTGGTTGTGGTGATGATACTAATAAAGAAACCAAAAAAGCAGAAACTCCTTTTGGTAAAGCAGAAGAAAAAGCCGTAAAAGCCATTCAAAAACATGGAATGAATATTAATGGCATAGAAAGAAATAGCCAAATAGATGATGCTTATCTTTTATTGGGTAAATCTAGATATTATTCGCAACGTTTTGTGCCAGCAGTAGAGGCTTTTAACTATGTAATTGCAAATTACCCTGATGCAGACTTAATTGCAGAAACTAAAATTTGGAGAGCAAAAGCAAACATTAGATTAGATAATGAAGAATTTGCCATAGAATCTATGAATCTTTTATTAGTTATAAGAGATACTTTAGAAACTAATTTACCTGATAAAATTAAAGAACAAGCATATACAGCTTTGGCAATGGCGTATATAAAATCAGATAGTTTACAAAAAGCAAAAAAGAATTTAATTAACGCTACAAGAACTTTAAATTTAAAAGAACAAGGAGCAAGAAATCTCTTTATTATTGGGCAAATGTATAGTGCAGAAAACAAAAAAGATTCTGCAGTTATGGCTTTTAATAGATTGGTAAATTTTAAAAAAGCACCTTACAAATACAAGATTCACGCAAACATAGAAATCGCAAAAAACACCACAAACGATTCCTCTAAAGTAGCGTTGTTAGAGAAGATGAATGATCTTATCGAAAATATAGAGAATAGAAAATACTTAGATAAACTTTATTATCAAACAGGAGTTTTACATGAAGATAATGACAGTATTAACCTTGCAATAGACAATTACAATAAATCTCTAAGAGCAAAAGATGGTGGTGCAACTCAAAAAACATTTACCTACGAAAAATTAGGAAACTTATATTTTAAAAACTCTAAATATCTAACTGCCAATTCTTATTATGATTCTGTTATAAATGTTTCTGCAGATACATTAAACCTTAAATATAGAAGAATTAAAAGAAAGTCAAAAAGTTTAGCGTCTTTAATAAAATTCGAAAATATTAATAGTGTAAATGATAGTATCATCAGAATTGCTTCGATGTCTAAAGAAGCTCAAGAAAGTTATTTTCAGAATTATATAGACAGTATAAAAATAAAAGATGAAGAATTAGCACAATTAAGATTGAATCAACAAGCATTTGGTGCGTCTTTTGGTGGTAACTCTTTACAATCTAATAACAAAGGCAAATGGTATTTTTACAATACACAATCTTTAAATTTCGGAACCACAGAATTTAAAAGAATTTGGGGAGATAGAAAATTGGCAGATGATTGGAGGTGGTCTTCAAAAATAAGTATAGATAATGCAAAAGATTCTACACAAGTAAGTCAAAAAAGTAATAGATATGACTTAGCAAGTTATATCAAAACTATTCCTACAGATCCCAAAGAAATAGATACTTTAAAATTAGATAGAAACCAAGCTTTATATGAGTTAGGTTTAATTTATAAAGAACAATTTAAAGATACCCTTTTAGCTATTAAAAGATTAGAAAAAGTAGCGAGTTTAAACCCTAAAAAAGAGTTGATTTTGCCAATTAACTGGCATTTATATCAAATTTATAATAATTTAGGAGAAATTTCTAAAGCAGAAAAATATAAAAATGTAATCTTAACAAATTATTCTGAAACCAAATTTGCGCAGATTATTAAAAACCCAAATGCCGATTTAAAAGAAGAAGTAGAAATAAGCGAATTAGAAAAAAAATATAAAGAATTATATTATTCATATAAGAATAATAAATTTATAGAAACAGTTGCTAATATTAGAGAAATCTTACCTAAAATTCAGAATTCAAAATTAATTGCTAAATTTGAACTTTTAAAAGCCTATGCAATAGGTAAATATAGAGACAAAGAGGCGTATCAAGAAGCGTTAGATTTTGTTGCAGTAAATTACGGAAATACAGAAGAAGGAAAAAAAGCAAAAGAAATCCTAAAACAATTAACAAAGAAGTAATGTTCAATAGCAAAGAGAAGAGTAAAGTCAAATCTCAAAAATCAAAAACTATGGAAAGAAATGTGGTTGCAAAAAACACATCAATTGTTGGTGATATTAAATCTGATGGAGATTTTAGAATTGATGGTACTTTAGAAGGAACTTTAATTACAAATGGTAGAGTAATTATTGGTGCAGATGGTTTTATAAAAGGAAAAGTAGAAGCAACAAATGCAGATATAGAAGGTAAGTTTTCTGGAGAACTTACTGTATCTAATACATTAACTATAAAAACAACAGCAGATATTTCTGGTGATGTTGTAATTGGTAAATTGTCTATAGAACCTGGAGCATCATTTAACGCAACTTGTGCTATGAAAGGTGCTGTTAAAGAACTCAATCAAAAAAATGACTCAAAAAAACTCACAGAAAAAACCGCTTAATAAAGCTTTACAACTTTCAGGTGCTGGTTTGCAAATGGGTTTAACCATTTATTTAGGTTTTTTATTAGGTAAATGGTTAGATAAAACTTTTGAAACCGCTTTTTTAAAAGAAACCATTACTTTGTTAGCCATCTTTTTAGCCATGTATTCATTAATAAAACAAGCCAATAAAATTAATGATTAAAAACATTTTTGTTTACACTTTAGTTTTCTTTTCTCTCTTTTTAGTAAGTTTTTATCTTCATCAATTTTATATAGAAAATCAAGAACTTATCTTGCCTTTTTCACTTAAAAAAGTATATATATTTCACCTTTGTTTTTCGCTATTAATTTGCATCAATTTTCTAGTGTTTTCTTCTGTTGATAAAATATCAGAACAACTAGGTTTTATCTATTTAGTTACTATAGTTTTAAAATTGATACTTTTTTCTATAATCTTTTATAAATCAATATTTACAGAAGCAGATTTGTCTTTAGTTGCAAGAATTTCATTATTTATTCCAATGATTGTTTTTTTATTAACAGAAGCTGTTTTTATAGCTAAAATTTTAAATAAAAAACAATAAGAAAAAT
>JBGCFX010000079.1:0-9338 GCA_045110395.1 Polaribacter sp. | reverse complement strand
CGTCTTTTAGGTTTGGCACAAGCCTCTAAAATTTATAGAAACGAAAAAAGTGTTGCTCATAAAAGTAATTTTTCTATCAACGGAAATGAAGTTGCTTGGGGTACTATAGGAAACGCAAGTACAAGTGAAGGACTCTTTTTTTTTTTTTTTAATGCTGCTGGTGTTTTACAAGTATCAATGGTTATCAGTGTTTGGGATGATGAATATGGCATTTCTGTACACGCAAAACATCAAACAACAAAAGAAAGTATTTCAGAAATTTTAATTGGTTTTCAAAGAGAAAATGATAAAGATGGTTATGAAATTATTGTTGTAAATGGTTGGGATTATGTACAATTAATAGATGTATATAATAAAGCTGCAAAAATAGCAAGAGAAAAACATATTCCTGTTTTAATACACGTTAAAGAACTTACACAACCTCAAGGACACTCTACATCTGGTTCGCATGAGAGATATAAGACCAAAGAAAGATTAAACTGGGAAAAAGAGTATGATTGTATCGAAAAAATGCGCCAATGGATTTTAGATTTCGAACTAGAAACTGAAGCTGGAGAAATACTAAATTTTGTTGCATCTGAAGAGGAAATTATCATCTTAGAAAAAGAAGCAAAAAAAGAAGTTAGCAATGCAAAAAGAAATGCTTGGTCAGCTTTTATCAACGAAATAAAGGAAGAAGCTTTTAACTTAACACAATTGTTAGATAAAATTGTAGCAAAAAGTAATAATGGTGTTTTTATTGATAAATACAAGGAAGACTTAATCGCAATTACAGAACCTAGTAGAAAAGATATATTATCTAATGCTAGAAAAGTACTTCGTTATTTAAAGGATGAGGATTTTGCAGAAAAAACAGTATTACAAAACTTTATAAAACAAGCTCTTAAAGAAGCAAAACACAAATATTCTTCTCGTTTACTGAGTGAATCTGATTTAAGTCCCACACAAATTCTAGAAAAAAAACCAAATTACTCAGATCAAAAAAATTTAGTAGATGCTAGAGTTTTAATGAGAGATAATTTTGATGCCATCCTAAAAAAACATCCTGAAGTAGTAATTTTTGGAGAAGATGCAGGTTTTATTGGTGATGTAAACCAAGGTTTAGAAGGGCTTCAAGAAAAATATGGCGATATTCGAATTGCTGATACAGGCATTAGAGAAGCCACCATAATTGGGCAAGGAATTGGTTTAGCAATGAGAGGTTTAAGACCTATTGCAGAAATTCAATATTTAGATTATTTACTCTATGCTTTACAAATTATGAGTGATGATTTGGCAACATTACATTATAGGACTTTAGGCAAACAGAAAGCTCCTTTAATTATAAGAACTAGAGGTCATAGATTAGAAGGAATTTGGCATGCAGGTTCACCTATGGGTGGTATTATAAATAATGTTAGAGGTTTACACGTTTTAGTTCCTAGAAATATGACGAAAGCTGCAGGTTTTTACAACACACTTTTAGAAGGAGATGATCCTGCTTTAGTTATAGAATGTTTAAATGGCTATAGATTAAAAGAAGAATTACCTCTAAATTTAGGTGAATTTAAAACACAAATTGGTGTTGTAGAAACTGTTAAAACTGGTACAGATATTACTGTAGTTTCTTATGGGTCTACTTTAAGATTAGTGCAAGATGCTGCTAAAGAATTATTACAAGTTGGTATTGATATAGAAATTGTTGATGCGCAAAGTTTATTACCATTTGATAAAAACCACGATTGCGTAAAAAGCCTCGCTAAAACAAATAAATTATTGGTCATAGATGAAGATGTTCCAGGTGGAGCTTCTGCATATATTTTACAAGAAATTTTAGAAAATCAAAATGGTTATATGCATCTAGATAGCAAACCAGCTACTTTAACAGCTAAAGAACATAGAACTGCATATGGTACAGATGGCGACTATTTTTCTAAACCATCTACAGAAGATATTTTCGAAAAAATCTACGAGATTATGCATGACTTTAATCCGAATAAATTTAAGAGTTTGTATTAGAAAATAGATATTCTTTTCGTTCTATTCTCTCACAGTTCCAGAAAAATGATTCACTTTTGGGTTTATAGGATTGCCAGAAGAACGTCTAAAACTAGCTATTTGTCCTGTATGCCAAATTGCATCTGCAATTGACCCATTAATCATATAAAAAAATGGAATACTTACTTTCTCATTTTTTTTAATTGATAATTCTGATAAATTTTTAGTTGATAAAATCTTGTTTCTTAAAGCTTCAAAATTGAGTAGAGTTTGCTTTCTCATTTCTAAAAACGTCATTTCTTTTTTATCTTTAGCTTGCTTAAAATCCGTTTTTGTTAAACGCAACATTGTGCTAGATAAATCGTAAATATGATGCACAGTTTCTAAAGAACTCCTGCCTTTTGCTGCAGGTTTATACGCTAAATCTTTTGTTTTTAAACCTTCTGTAGACCAATAATATCTAAAACCTAAACCATCAATCATTCTTGCAACTGTGGTTTGTGCAGTATAATTTTCTTCCATTTCAGGAATTTCATAATAAGGTAGTTTCTCTTGAGAATTCATTGAAAAAGTGATGCTGAAAAGAATTAAAAAAGTAAAGATTTTCATTGGTTTATATTTAGTTTAAAAATACTAAAATAATAGAAGTTTGGTTGATTGTAAGAATCATTTCTCCTTTTTTAGTTCTTTTTATCTAAATTTATCGAATACAAAACTTTTTAATTGAAAAAACTTATAAAACCTTTCTTTTACAGCTATATCTTTACTTGGTTATTTGTACTCAGCTTTTATTTATACAATTCAATTTCTAATGCTGCCAATTTTAGTAAAATTATTGATTCTTTTATCAGTTTTGCATTTTCAAAAAGCGGACTTATTTTAATTCATTCACTTTTTGCTTTTTTCTTTTTACTCTTATTAATAATCAAGTACTTTATTGCTGTTTACAAAAAAGGTGGATTAAAAATTTTTATTAAAAAACTCATGATCAGACTCATAATTCCTGTTTTATTGATTATTTACAGTTTAAAATTTTTAATTTATAAAAATAATCAAGAAGATTTTAAATATGTATGGAATACTAAAATTGAAAATACTTCTAAAGCTTCTAAAAATCGTTTTTTGCAAGATGATAAAATTAGAGGAATGAATGTTTTTAAAATCGGAAGAAGAAGAAACACCAAAAAAACTGTTGATGATTTGATAAAAAACAACATAGAATGGGTTGCAGTCTTACCTTATTTTTATCAAGAATCAGAAAATTCTAAGAAAATAAATGCTCCAGATTCTGTAGGAATTTGGTCTAGAAGAGATTCACTATTTATTAAAGATATTGATGAACTTCATAAAAAAGAGCTTTTTGTGATGCTAAAACCTCATTTATGGATGAATTCTGGTTGGCGCTCTAATATTAATTTTGATGATAAAAAAAAATGGAATATCTGGTTTACAGATTACAGAAAAAATATGATTCATTATGCGCAAATGGCGCAAAAAACAAATGTTGATTTGTTTTGTATTGGCACAGAATTACGAAGTTCTTTGAAAGAAGTTCCTAAAAAATGGCTTTCTTTAATTAAAGAAATTAAAACCATATATAAAGGTAAATTAACCTATGCTGCAAATTGGGATGATGATTTAGAATTCACAGATTTTTGGAACAAAATGGATTATATAGGAATTCAGGCTTATTATCCTTTAACGAAAAATAAAAACCCGAGTTTAGCATTAATTAAAAAAGGTTGGAATGAACATTTAATAAAGCTAAAATCTATTTCAGAAAAGTTTAATAAAAAAATATTATTTACAGAGTTTGGCTACAGATCTGATGCCTCAGCAACCATAAAACCTTGGGCTTGGGGTTCTTTTTTTGAAAGATTGTACACTAAAAAATCTGACAGAACACAACTTTTAGCTTACCAAGCTTTATATGAAAAGGTTTGGAATGAAGATTGGTTTGCTGGTACTTTTCCTTGGGAATGGAATAGTGGCGATTTTCCTATTTATGAAAAACCTGCTCAAAATATGATTGCTATTTGGTATGCAAAATGATTTTTGAATACCTAAAAATATAGAATTGCATTGGCTTTTAATCTTCTAAAAACCTTTAAACAAGCTTAGCCCTTATTTAACCTTTCGACTTCGCTGAAGGCAGGTTAATTGTTTGAGCTCTTTTATGCTTTTTCAGTAAAAAAAAGCGAGTAATGAAAGTAGGAAATAGCTTCAAACCTTTCGACTGCGTTCAAGATGACAAGCTACTGACTCAGTTTTATAGAATCGATTTGCTTTTGTAATTTTTCTATCTTTTTAAGGTCTTTTGTTTGCTTAGAAATTAGTTTGATAGAATCTAATATTTGACGATTGGTTTCTAAAATCGTTTGCTCTTTTTCGAAATAGATATTCTGATTTTCGCTGGCTCTCCAAGCTTCATTTAATTGTTTATAAACTTCTTCATCCCAAGTACTTGGTCTTTTTGCATCTATCCAAACAACATCTCTATATTCACTATCAATTAAGGCTAAATCTGGAGTTGCAGAGCCATCAAACTGAGCATTTTCTTTTTTAATTGCAGAAATTGTACTTAAGAAAAACATACGTTTTCTACCAGCAATTTCTTTGATATAAGGTCTAAATTCTACTGGTTTATTTACTGACCAATCATACTCTTTTCGAGATTCTATAACCTTTAAAGGCATTGCAGAAACACCTGCATAACCTTCTTTTTTTGAAGCGTGATCGTAATAATATAATTTGTCTGTACCATCTGCAGGTATAAAAACGCTGAAGGTTAAACTGGTTCTTTCATCTCCTACAGGTTCTAAACCAAACCAATGATATAAGCCAGAATATGCACCTATTTTAGTATCGGCAAAATCGAAATCAGTTACAAAAGGTTGTTGGTTTTGATCGTCTGGTAAATCTGGAATCTTCACTGCTGTTTTCATATTCCAAGGAAGTGGATCTGAAAAACCTGCTAAAAATTTTAAACTTTCTGCTTGCAAACGAGACACCTTTTCTGCTAACGTGTTTTGTTTGGTTAAATATTGGTAGTTCTTCATTTCTTCTGGAGAAATATAGGTTCCTTTTCCGATTGCAATTCTTTCTAAATAGTCTTTAAAATCGTGTTCGCCATTTTCTACGACCATTACTCCACCAAAAGTTGGATAAGGAAAAAAGAAGCCTTTCCATTTTATTAAACTAACCACTTGCACCCAAGCACCTTTATCATTTTTCATATAATAAGTGTCACTTGGTTCATAATTAAACAACATCCAAAGATTTAAACGCTGAACAACAGCATTGTATGTGTTTCTACTAAATTTTAAAGATTCCCCAATAGAAAACGTTACTGGAATTCTATTTTCACTCGAAAAACGAGGAAAAGGAGTTGTACTTGATACCGAAAAAACTTCTTCTGTATTGTCTTTTATTCCTTGCCAAACGTATTTTTCTGTTGGCTGAATAGCCATTGTCCATTGGTTATTACCATCAACTCTAACTAAATGTGGTAAAGAAACATCTTTGGTTTCTCCCACAGATTCGTTTGCCATCGAAAAAATATTTCTTAAAGGCTGAATTCTTTCGTTTTGTGTGAGTGGTAATTCTAAGATTTCTACCTTTTCTAAATCATTAAAAACATTATACGTTTTCATATAATCATAGAATTTCAGGTTCCAACCTACGTAATATAAAATTCCGAAAAAAGCTGCTAAAAAGATTAAAATTCCTATTCTCTTTCCTGTTTTTGCTGATTTTCTGAAGTTTTTCAATCCTAAAAAAAGAACAGCAAAAGACAACAAAATGATGAAAATAAATTTTCTGAAAAACAATAATGCTGGTTGATAATCATCTCTTAAAAAGAATAATAACGCAATAGTTATTACGCTTAAAATAATGACTATTTTCTTTTGTTTTGCTCCTTTATTCCAATAATTTTTTATCATACTAAAATCCCATCTTAATCTTCCCAAAGTGAAGAAACTCATAGTCTGAGTAACTGTGTGTTTTATTTTTACTATTTACTGAAACTGAAAATTTATAAAAGTCCTTTATCTTTCAAACGTTCTCTTGCACTTTTTTCATCAGTTTTTGGTGCTTCTTTTTTAATTTCTACTTCTTCAATTTCTTTAGCGTCTTTATTTTGTAAATCTTCCACAAAGTCTTTCCCTTTTTCTATTACCTCACTAAACTTGTCTCCTAAAGAACCTGATTGTTCCTCGATAACTGAAGATGATTTAAAGATAAATCCTGCTAAATAAGTACCTAATAAGGTTCCAAAAATCATAGAAGCAAAAAGCGATATTGTTGCTAAATCTATGGGGATTAAAAAACGTGTAATTAAAATTCCAACTAAGAAAAAAGCAGTAATAAAAACCAACCTTAATATAAAACTTTGTTGATACACAAAACCTTTTTTGTCTGTAGATTTCATCTGTAATTCTTTGGAATTCATTAATTTATTAAAAAATCTGTAAATTCCATTTTTTTGAGATTCTCTCCAATAAATAATTACTCCTAATAAAATGGATGCGATAAATATAATGAGTTCTAGTGTCATAATTTTTGTATTGAAGTTGCTTATCTATTAGTCTATTTTTTCTAAAAATTGTTACAAATTGTTTCAATTACCCAATCTTGTGTAGATTCTTCTAACGATTCAAAAAGCTTGTAAAATTGTTCTTTATCATACCAATATAAAAATAAAACATCTTTTGGAACAATATTTACCAATAAACTCCAAATTAAATCTTGATGATTAGGTTTTAAAGAGGAATGTGGTTTATGCAAAGCAACATAAATTTCTTCTTCTAAAATATCTTTGGGCTTAACAGATTTTGAGACTTTTTGTTTGTCTAAAAACCGTTCTAAACTCATCACTTTTTTTCTTGATGAAATATCTATTTTATTCAAATAACTCTTAAATAAAATGGAATCTTGTAGAATGTTATTTATAGGATGTCTCGTATCTTTTAAATAAGATGATAATATAAATTTCTGAATTCTGTGGTATCTCTTTTTGGTGTTTTCTTCATTCAAATCTAACTCAATAACATTGTAACTAATCAATTTTTCTATCATTTCTGAATGTGAAATATGATACATTAAAACATCATAAGTGGTATCTTTTATGGCTTCTTTATATGTTTCTTCTTCCTGAAAAATTAAAATTGGTATTGCTAAATCTCTCAGTAAATAAACCCCTCCAAAAGCCTTTGTATAAAAAGAATCTGTGGTATATATAATATCTTCTAATAGTAGGTTCCTTTCTCGTAAATCTCCATATTTTTTGGCTGATACTACTAATTGTTGATGAATCTTTTCGTCTATAAAATTAGTATCTGCATTAAAAGTTTTTATCAATTTTAGTTGTGCAGCTTTTGCTTTTTTAAAATCATCTATTAAATGAAATTTAATAACAACATCTTTGTAACGTAAAATATCTAAAGGTTCATAAAAAACATCTATTTTTTGGTCGAAATCTATACAAATTGCGGAATCTCTGGTAATATCTTTAATGGTTCTTTCGTGTTTTTTAAACACAGCTTTCATCAATTCACTATCAAAAGAATGAAAAGGGTTGTATACAGGAACTCCTTTTTGTTTAGGAGTAATGATAATTGCGTGTGTGTTTGCTTCTCCATTATTCAAATAAAATTGCTCGTTTTTTTCTTCAGCAATTTCAGGACTCCAACCAGCTCCATCAATCGTAAATTTTTCGAGTTTTGTTTCTGTAAAACCCAGTTTTAATAAACATTTATTATAACGATCTACCAATTTCCCACTAATGGGAATGATTTCGTTTCTATATAATTTTGCTTGTTTTAGTTTATTCATTATACTTACTTTTTACAACAAAAGTTCCAGCTGCTGCATCTCCAATTCTTTGATTATCTTTATTTACTGCAGCTATAATAATGCCTATTAATAAGAAAAAATCTATGATTCCTAAGAAAAATCTACCAAATGCTTGCCCAATATCTATTGGGTCATTTTTTTTGTTGACTACCTTTATATCTAAAAATCGTTTTCCGAGAGTTTGCCCCCAAATTCCTTCGCTAATTGGCCATAAAAAGAAGAAAAAACAAAAACTTATTAATGCTGGTATTCCTTCTAAATGATAACTAAAAACACCATCATTTTGAGTATCGAAAAACAACCCTAAAACAACTCCTACTAAATAATAAATAAAAAAATCGATTAAAGAAGCTGCAATTCTTCTACCAATACTTGCTTTTTCGAATCTCTTATTGTAATTTTCAAATAATTCAAACATTTAATTTAAAAAGTTTTTTACTTGTAAATGATACAACAACATAATAGTTCTTGCATCTATAATTTCTTGTGTTTCTATCATTTTTAAAGCCTCTTTAAAAGGCATTTCTAAAACTGTAATTTCTTCACTTTCCTCTGATAAACCTCCACCTTCATTTTCAATTTTATCTTCATCAGTATATTTTGCAATATATAAATGCACTTGCTCTCTCATTAATCCTGGTGATAAAAAAACAGTACTTACTTTTTCAATTTCAGAAATATTGTAGCCAATTTCTTCTTTTGTCTCTCTAAGAACACTTATTTCTGGTGCTTCATTTTTATCTATAGAACCTCCAACAACTTCTATCGAAAATCCGTTTTGTACACCTGCAACATACATTGGTATTCTAAATTGCTTAGATAAAACTACTTTTTTTGTTAATGGATTATACAATAAAACTGCTACTCCATCTGCTTTTCCATAGACTTCGTGAGTTAAACGTTCTGTTTTCCCATTTTTAAAGGTAAAATCAAAACTGACTTGTTCTAATTTTGCCCAAATATTGGAAAGTACTTTTGAAGTTATGTTATTGATTTTTTTATCGTTCATTTTCAAAATTTTCCCTAGCTTTTAAATCAATATTTAATTGATTTACTCTAGCATCTACTTTTCTCTTGAAATCTGTATCTGCAATTGTGGCAACATTGTCTAAATACCTTACAACTTCTTGTCTTCTAATCTCTGAAAAATTTAAACCTTTCATATTCGATTTCATTAATTCTTGCAACATATTAAATTTGGTTTCGTAATCTTTTTTGAAATACGTTTCTGGGTTCTCGAACCAATCTTGTTCTAAATCGAAATCTGTTAATCGCAAAGAAATTGCAGATTGAATATTTCTAACATCTCTTGAAGAAAAGAAAGGAAAAATCTGTTGAATTTCTTTATATAAATTTGCAAAAAACAAGTGTTCGTTTGTTTTATTGCCTTTTTCTGCTTTTTCATATGCTTCTAAAACTCTTTGTTCAGAAGGTTTTTCAACAGAACCCAAAACATCGCCCATATTTTTAGACAATCCTTGATCTTTCAAAAATTGATAATTTTC
>JBGCFX010000078.1:0-30114 GCA_045110395.1 Polaribacter sp. | reverse complement strand
ACTTGAGATATTGTTGTATGAGTTTGCACGAGTTGAGATTCTCCTACTAAACGAATTTCATCATCTACATTTGTTAAAGTAATATTGTTAGTAACTAATAACAGGTTATCTGTAATTGCTAATTTACTATTGTTATTTACTACTAATTTTCTTGCATTTAGTGTTGAACCAGTATGATTGTAATCTTCGTTAACAATTATATGACGTGATCTATCTGGAAAACCATTATCCCAAACATTACCTGTTCTAGTCGTTGGTGTAAAACGATGTAAGCCCAATAGCGCGTTTGCTTCTGTATTTACTCCAGATGTAATTTCTGATAATAATGGATTATGAGGATGTCTTTCTGGAAGATTTGTATATGGATCTAAATTATCATCTATAAAAGGAATCCATTCTGTTGCTGTGTATGTTGTATTTGGTACTAAAGTTTCATCAATACGTACAAATGATGTATTGTCAGTTATATTTGTAATGACATCAATTCTACTTTCCCAAGGTAAAGAACTAGCAGATGTTTTACTTCTGGAGATAGTAATGATGTCATTTAAATCATCAAGGGCAGACGTTGCTCCAAAACTAATAGAAGTTACACCAGACTTTATCTGTGCTACTGGACTATTTGTATTAAATAATATAGATTCTCCAGCAATAATTTCTGATGAGTTTGCTAATGACCCTAATGATGAGGTGATAATACCATTATCAAAAAAAGTAAGGTTTGCTGCATTTGGAACTATAATTTTTGAAGCATCAGCATTGGTAACCTCTATAATTAGTTCTGTACCTTTTGCATACGCTTGCGTTATCATTGGTACACCACAGCCATTTTTTATGGCATTTAAAGCATAATTTGCATAATGAGAATTTGTGTAAGAATATAATGAATTTGCAATACTTGTGTCTGTAGTTTCGATACTATTTGCAAAACCATTATTACCAACAACATCTAAATTAACATCAATTTGTGCGTTTGCAGTACTTGTTGTTGTGTTTGTTGTTCCATTTCCGTTTATAATATCTCCATTTATTAATACTGAAGAAGTTGCAACTTCCACTGCATCTGGGCAACCATCTCCATCACTATCTAAATCTAAATGATTTGGAATTCCGTCATTATCAAAATCTAAAGTAGTACAAACACCTGCTGCATTCAGGGTGCAAAAATCTGCATCTTGGTAATTTAGTAATCCATCTGCATCTGCATCCTCTCCAGGATCTGCTGCTAAGCAAGTAAATGCACTTGTAACTATAGTGGATATTGTAATATCACTTGATTTAGTTGATGGAGTTGGGAAGGTGAAATCAATAAAAAGTTCAGTTATTTGTAGAACGCCATTTACATAAATCCTATAAAAATAATTTGCGTCTCCATTTGAATCTATGATGTCAAATGTATAAGTTCCGTTTTGATTTACTGTTATAGTTTGACTTACAGTAGTGTAAGATTGACCAAAATCATAAGAACCTGAAGGAATATTTACGAGTGTATTACCTCCTTGAGACAAAGACCAACCTGTATCTATTGGCCAATCATCTAAATCTATTTGAATTTCTATATCTACTGTTGGATTTGTGGCTAAAGGATTTGTGTTACAAAGTTCTTGTGTGTCTAAAATACCATCATTATCATCATCTAAGTCATCTACATCTGCAATACCATCTGAATCAGTATCTATACATTTGTTTATGGTTGCATCTTGACTAAAACCTACAGTTTGACCTAAGAGTATGATTGTTGGTATACCATCTGTATCTACAATAATTCCTAAATTACTATTTACAGGGTTTGAAGAACTACCAGTGTAACTTCCTCCTGAATTTCCTCCAGGAATTGATGAAGGAACTACATCTGTTATTGTAAAAGCACTTCCACCTTCTATAGCATCAGGACAACCATCTCCATCACTATCTAAATCTAAGTGATTAAAAATACCATCTCCATCTGTATCTATTGTGGTTCCTTCATTAATATCAAAAATACCATCATTATCATCATCTTTATCATAAAAATCTGCTACTCCATCATTGTCTGTATCTGTACAATTCTCTATATTTTCATTTTTTGAAGTTCCAATGGTTTGTCCACCAGAAGCACTTATTGGTATACCATTAAGATCTACTGTATTTCCTAAGTTATTTATAACTGATGTAGATGAACTACCTGTATAACTTCCTCCTGAATTTCCGCCTGCAATGTTTGAAGCTACCAAGTTTGCTGGCATAAATAAACCACCACCTTCTACAGCATCAGGACAACCATCTCCATCACTATCTAAATCTAAATGATCTAAAATTCCATCTCCATCTGTATCTGTTGTGCAACCCAAAGAAGCTGTTGTTGTATTTATAATGATGCCATCTACAAAACCCCAAGTATTTGTAGAGGTACCATTACTACCTATAAATATATTTGTTGTTTCATTGTTTGTGATTCCAAAATTTGCGGGTATAAATGTATAACTTCTTTTGTACCAATTACCTGCTGTACCAGGAACAGCAGAATCTTGAATACCTTCTGTGTTTAAATTAGAAACAAGAGTAATTAATGAACCTGTAGTTGGTGTATTAGCATTTATTCTAATCTGTGTGTTGGTTACCTCTAATGTTTGATTATTATTGACATCATATTGTGTGTAATAAAAAGAAATGGTCATTTCTTCTGATGCATTAGCAACCGTAATTGGCGCAAAAATACCTTCTAAAGCTCTAAAACCTAAAAAAGAACCACCAGCAGGTGAACTTTCAAACCCTGGTAAATCTGCTCTGTATTTGTAATTAGTATGAAAACTAATGATTAAATCTGTACTTAAATCTGGTGTAGAATTTTTTCCCCAAGGAAGTGGTACAAAATCTGCAATTCCATTTCCTATATATTCATTTTGAAAAGGGAATGGAGATTGACTTAAATTACCATTTTGTGTTAAACTTGTAATGGTTACACAGCCTTCTTCTGTATCTAAAATCCCATCATTATCATCATCAAAATCTACTAAATCTACAACTCCATCATTATCTGTATCTGTACAATTTTCTATAGCTGAATTTTGGCTGTTTCCTATAGCTTGTCCCCCAGAAACAATTGTTGGTACACCATTTATACCTACTGTATTCCCTAAGTTTTCTGTTACCAAGTTTGTGGAAGAACCTGTGTAATTTCCTCCTGAATTACCACCATTTAAACTTGAAGTAAATAAACTTGTAGGGGTAATTGTTGCATTTCCTTCTAAAGCATCTGGGCAACCATCTCCATCACTATCTAAGTCTAAGTGATTTGGTAAACCATCTCCATCTAAATCAAAAGAACAATCATAATGAGCCTGAATTTCTACATAATCTATTCTAAAAGGTACAGTAGAAGAGTTTGATGCTGTTAAGCTGATTTTTAAATAGTTTGTAGCAGAACTTAAAGTATAATCTGTATTGAATGATGTTGTTATTGTAGCTGTAATTGTTTGTGGATTTGTTGTTACTGTACCATCTATATTAGATTGTTCTACTGTAATGGTTTTTGTATTAATAGCATTTGTAATCGATTCTATTTTAATGATGGTTCCTGCAGGAACTGTGTGCCCTAAATCTAAAACTAATTCGTCACCCAATTGATCAAAGTCTGAGGTGCTACCATCAATTCCGCTAGTTAAACCATTACTGGGGTTGTAAACACCATTATTTAATATAGGATTAAAAATGGTTGTTGAAGCTGAAAATTCTCTACATTCTTCTGTGTCTAGAATTCCATCATTATCATCATCTAAATCTACACTATCAAGGTAACCATCAAAATCTGAATCTAAATTTGTATCTCTATAATTTAAATCCCCTGTTCCTGGGTTAAAGTCACTGTCATCATCTCCATAAGCAACTTCTAAGCTCGTTAAGTTTGTTACAGTGTTTCCTAATCCTAAACCATCATTAACAGAAGATCCATCAATTAAAAGGTCATTGTTATCATCAAAATTATTATCTAAACCATCATTGTCTGCATCTACTCCAGAAAGAATATTATCAGTATCACCATTTTCTAAAATATCATTTATAGTATCATTATCTGAATCTGAATCTAAATAATCTGGTGTAGTGTTTAAATTTGTATTTGTAGGTGTTATTCCATAAATGTTACCATTTTCATAATTATCATCTAAACCGTTTGTATTTATATCTGTTATTGTGGCCCCAATTCCACTTGGAGCTACATAACCAATTGAGGTTTGTGCTTCAATATTATCTGGAATTCCGTCATTGTCAGCATCAATATCTAAATAATTAAATAATGCATCTGAATCTGAATTTATTGGGGAATTTCCACTACCATTTTGTGTAGAACTTGGTATACCAATTGTAGATATTGTGCTGCCTACAACACCATCTGCTTTACCATCATTATTTAAATCTATACCTCCAGATTCTATAACGTCTGTAATACCATCGTTATCAGAATCTAAGTCTAAAGAATTAGGAATGCCATCTTGATCTTGATCTAAACATTGGTCTAAAACCGTTACAGAATTTGAGGCATTTGCTTCACTTTTTTTAGTATCAAAATGAGTTTTATTGTCAATAACTACACAGCTACTCGTTTCTTCAGCAACATCTGTAATACCATCATTATCATCATCTAAATCTTGAAAATTTGGTATTCCATCTCCATCTGTATCTAATATATTTTCACAAAAAGTTAAACCAGTAATTGCAGAACCATGGGTAACACCATTGCTGCAAATATCACAATCTTGCCAAAGAATTGTTATAGAGTTTATTTTATTGACATCTGTAAAATTTACACCAACGTTTGCGTTATTATTAGAAGTAGAACTATTAGTAGAATTTACAACACCTGTACTATTATTTGTGCTATAAGAAGGTGTTCCAGAACTTGTAAATGTTGGAAATATGGTGTTATTTAAAGTATTGGTTGCAGTAATTGTGTATTTATCTCCATTTGTTCCATTTCCATTTACGTGAAATAAATCAAAACCAACAGTTTGAATAGGAGTGCTAAAAGAAATTGTTATAGTTATACCACCTGCAGAAAAACCACTAGTTAAAAATTGTAGTTTGCCTGAAGGGTCTGCATCTGTACCTAAAGCTGGAGAGTCTGTTGTAGATGAGTTTCCCCATTGACTCAGAGTAGCAGTTTCTCCAGAAAAAGTGTAGGTAATATTAATACCACTACCATCTACATTATTTAATGTTTTTGTTAAATCACCATCATTCCAATCAAAATTGTTATTACTAGAGGGTGTTGTACTCCAAATAAAGTTTGAAGCATTATTGCCACAATTAGTAGTATGTAAAATTTGTGAATTGGTAGTGATCGTAAAAATAAAAAACAACCATATAGGGTAAACTTTTTTAAAACGAATTATTCCCCCAAATAATTTCGTTTTTTTTAACTGTTTAAACATATAGTAATTAAAATAAATGAACTACAAAAATAGTAGAGCTATTAATTAATTCACTTATTTACAGTTGTTTGTGATTAAATAAGTATTAATAGTGATTAATTGGATGTATATTAAAATTTAGAAAATTTGAATTGTGATTAAAAGGTGCTAAAAAGTGATTAAAAATAATATGAAAGTAGTATAGTGGAGATTTGTATTGTTAAGAAAAAAATTATTCAGAAAAAATGTATATTTTAAAATTGAAATTAAATGGACTTTATAAAAATTATGTTTTTTAAACCAAATTTTGTATAGTAATCTTTCTAAGTAGATTTTAAAAACTAACAAAAAAGTGTGTTGAATCTCCCTCTACAAATACTAATTTTATTAATGTTTTATATATTTGTGACGAAACCATTTAAAATAGTGACGAAAATTTAAAAGGTTTTTTTGTTACATTTTTGTGTGAAAATTAAAACATTACTTTTGTGAAAAATAGTATCCATTGAAGAAAATTAGATTTATATTTTTTCTGTATTTAGCGTTTTTTTTTAATACTACAAGCTATTCTCAAGAACCAGTTTATGAACATTTTGGTGTTGATGAAGGATTACCAAGTTCTCAGGTTTATGATATTTATCAAACGAAAGATGGGTATGTATGGTTTGCTACAGATAAAGGCTTATCTAGGTATAATGGTTACGAATTTAAAAATTTCGATACTAATGATGAATTACCAGGTAATGTAGTTTTAAAATTCTATCCTCAAAAAGATGGGAAGATTTGGGCATATTCACTTCACGCAAGAGCACTATTTTATTTTAATGAACACTTTAGTGGTTTTACAAAATATAAACATAATAAAGTTATAAATGAGCAATTAATTCCTACTAGTGTTGTGAAAAGTATTTTTTTTAATGAAGATAACACATTAAAATTAGGTGGAACTCATATTAATGGACTCTTATCAATAAAAGATAACGGAGAAATTATAAAAGACTTTGAGAATGAAAAATATTTTGATAAAGTTCATCCAAAACGTTATTTAGCAATAAATGAACCTTTTAAAGATGAAGTACTCTTTTTTACAACTTTAGATAAAAAAAATATAAATAAAGTTTTTAGTATAAAGAGGGTAAACGAAACTTTTGGTCATTTAGATGTAATTTGGCTTGAAAAAGGAAAGAAAGCTGTTTTTATGGACGCAAGCACTATAGAAGTAATAGATTCCAAAAAAGAATCAATAGAAATTAAGACAGGAAAAACTGCAATTGGTATTAAAGCTATAGATAATTTTCATTTTTTTGCAGGTTACTATTTTGGTGGAGCAAAAATAATTAATGATAGAGGAGAAATTTTAAAAGAATATTTAAAAGAAAAATCTGTAACTAATTTTTTAATAGATCATGAGGGTGGTTATTGGTTTACTACTTTATATTCTGGAATTTATTATGTAAAAAATCCTTTAATTAATATTCTAAAAGCTAGTATTAAAAAAAGTTCCACTCATATTAAATCTTTAGCTAAACGCAAAAATGAATTATTAATAGGTTACAAGAATGGAGATTATGCAGAATTACAACCAAATAATACATTAAAATTTATAAAATCTATTGGAGGTTTTGGTGCTACTTTAGTAGAATATGATGCAATATTTAATAAAACATATCTTTATAACAGTAACCAAATTAAAATAAATAAAAAGCCTGCGGATAGCTTGTATTCCTTAAAATTATCTGAACCGTCTTTGGATGGAACTGTTTTTTCTAGCAGCCCTGCTGGTTATCGTAACGTTACAAAACATACATTACACTCTTTGCATAAGCGTATTTTAGATGTAAGTAAAAATAAAAAAGGCTTATTGTTTGCAACTCCTTTTGGGGTTTTTGAAAAAAATAAAGATGCGATTCGTTCTCTTTCCTATAAATCAAAATTATTTACTTACAGGTCAGATGATATTGATATTAGTAAAAAAGGAAATACTTTTTTTATAGCCACACAAGGAGCAGGTGTTGTAGTTTATGGTAATAAAATATATAATATATCTAAAAGAGATGGTTTAACAAGTAATATTATAAATGAAATTTTGGTAGAAAACGATTCTACTATTTATGCATGTACTAATAAGGGTTTAAATAGAATTGTTTTTAATGATACTGGTTTTATTATTAGTAAAATTGATAAAAACTCAGGACTTTTAAGTAATGAAGTAGAAGATGTAGAGGTTTTAAATGATATTTTATGGGTGGCTACTAAAGATGGTTTATGTTATTTTCCTAAAAAAGTATTAGAAAATAAGCATTTAGATTATGTCTATTTAAAACTAAAAGAAATAAAAGTTAAGGATGTAATTTATAATTCTAAAGAGCATTTAAATTTAAATTATGATGATAATAAAATAACTTTTTTTGTAGAAGGCATTTCATTTGCAAATAATTATAGTTTAGAATATAGATATAGATTAAAAGAAATTGACCAAAAATGGAGTAGCACCCAGAATAGAAATATTACCTTTCCTAGTCTTGCTTATGGAAAATACACATTTCAAGTAAAAGCTTGTAATAATATTAATTGTTTTGAAGATGATTTGTTAGAATATAGTTTTACTATAAAGCCTCCTTTTTGGAAATCTTGGTGGTTTTATATCTTATGTTTTTTATCTTCTTGTGGTTTAATTTATTTGTTTTTTAGAATAAGGGTATTAACTTATAATAAAGATATTGTAAGAGAGTTTTTTCGTTTACTTATAAAAAAGTTAAAAAGCGATGAAAAATATCTTGAAATAAAAATGAATGGAGAAACTATTAAAATAGCTACAAAAAATATTCTTTTTATAAAATCTTCTGGTAATTATTTAGATATAGTTTGTATAGAAAAGACGTATACCATTCGTTGTAAAATTGGAGATTTTATAGCTAGCACTCCTGATACTTTAGAATATTTAAGAGTACATCGTTCTTATATTATTCGTATAGATAAAGTAACTGTTAAGTCTAAAAAAACAATAACTATAAAAGAGCATACAATTCCTGTAGGAGAAAAATATTTAGAGCAATTAAATCATATTCATTTTTAGTTTTTTAATCTTAATCTAATTTCATACTTCTTTTAAAATAAATAGTAACTTTTAGCAAATCTCTTTTATTACTATTAATCATTTCTTTTTTTTAGTAAAAAAATTCATCACTTTTTTATAGGGTTTTCGTCACAAACCTTGTTTTTGTTTATTAATTTATACAGCGCATTAAATAGCTTTGTTTGTATCTAAGAATTTTTTACAAGTACGTTTTCTATAATTTTTATCAATTTTAAAATAGAATTTAACAAACAAAATCAACAAATGAAAAAAACATTACTTTTTACAATCGCATTATTATTTGCAACTATTACAAATGCGCAAACGTTTATTAAAGATAATATTACTTATATAGTAACATCTACAACTGCAAATACGGTTAAAATTACAGATTATAATACAAATGGAGGAACTACTGTTGTAATACCAGAGAATGTAACCCCAAATAGTTCAAGCAAAACATCATCGAAAAATAATCTTGCATCTACAACCTACACTGTTACTGGTATTGGGTTTAATGCCTTTAGAGATAAGGGTTTAACAAGTGTAATAATTCCTAATACAGTTGTAACTATAGATAATAATGCTTTCTATAATAATTCAATATCATCAGTAGATTTACCTAATGGATTAACCGTTATTGGTAGTTTTCTTTTTCATCAAAATAATTTAACCAGTATTGACATTCCTGATGGTGTAACTACAATTAATCCAAGTGCTTTTTCTAGTAATAATATATCAAACATTAGTTTACCAAATAGTCTTACTTTAATTGCCTCAGGTGCTTTTTCGGGTAATAATTTAACCAATGTTACTATACCTGAGAATGTTACAGATATTCATATAAGTGCTTTTGGAGGTAACCCAATAACATGTGTAGTTTCTGAGGCTACAACACCACCTAATATTAATGTAGGTACAGGTAGTGATTCTTTTAGCAATATTGGAAATATTGATTTATCTGTACCAACAGGAACAGCAACTGCATATATAAATGCGGGTTGGACAGGTTTTAATAGTGTTACTGAAGGATTAACGGGTACTTTTGTTATAAATAATATAACTTATCAAATAAATGCTAGCCCTAATAATGAAGTTACAGTTACAGATTACAATACTGCTGGTGGTACAGTTGTTAATATCCCAGCTACTGTTAGTAGCGCTTGTACTTCCTTTAGTGTGAAAAATATTGGTGTTAATGCTTTTAATGGTAAAAACTTAACAAGTGTTATTTTACCAAATGGTGTTATAAATATAGGTAATTCTGCTTTTCAGAATAATAATTTAACAAGTATAACTATTCCTAACAGTGTTACAAATATTGATATTGAAGCTTTTCGAGACAATCAATTAACTAATGCTATATTGTCTGATAATCTTTTAAGTATAGGTAATTATGCTTTCGCAATTAATGATTTATCTAGTATTACAATTCCAGATAGTGTAACTTCTATTAATGATGCTGCTTTTGCTCAAAATAGTAATTTAAATAATTTAGTTATAGGTAATAGTGTTACTAGTATAGGTCTTTATGCTTTTCAAAATAATAATATTAGTAGTGTTACAATACCAAATAGTGTAACAGCTATAGGTGCTAGTGCTTTTCGAAATAATAATTTAACTAATTTAGAATTAGGTAATGGGGTTAGTACAATTGGCGATTTAGCTTTTGGCTATAATAATTTAACAAGTGTTGTAATACCAGCAAGTGTAACTTTACTAGAAGATTCTGTTTTTAATAACAATCCATTAACAAGTGTTTATTCAGAAGCAACAACAGCACCAGCAACTATAACTAATGGTTCTGCAGCAAATGATACTTTTTATTTTAGAAGTAATGTACATTTATATATTCCAACAAATACTACTGCAACTTATAATGCAGCAGGTTGGACAGGTTTTGCTTCGGTAACAGAAGACGCTTCACTAAGCATTTCAAACTTTAAATTCGAAGAAGATGTAAAACTAATTACAACTTCAAATGAGCTTCAAGTACAAACTTCAAATAATCTTGTTCTACAAAGTTATACCATATATAGTATTTCTGGAGCGAAATCAGCATCAGGAATAGAAGATAGGATTTCTATTGAAAATTTATCAAATGGAATTTATATTCTTAAACTTGATTTTGATAAAGGTACCTTAATTAAAAAGTTTTTGAGATAAAAAGATATATCACAATATAAAATAACTAAACTTACCATGAAAAAGCAAATTCTATTTATAATAGCACTATTAATTTCGGTAACTATTTATTCACAAACCTTTGTAGATAATAATATTACCTACAATATAACATCTACAACTACAGTAGAAATTACTAGTTATAACACTGCAGGAGGAACAGATGTAGTTATACCTGCATCTGTAACAAACGCTTCTACAACTTATACTGTAACCAGTATTGGTAATTTAGCCTTCTTTAATAAAGGTTTAACTAGTGTAGAAATGCCAAATACTATTACTAATATTGGTAATGTTGCGTTTAGAGTTAATTTATTGACTAATATAACTATACCAAACAGCGTAATTACAATTGGTTCTGGTGCATTTGTTTCTAACTCTCAACTAAATAGTGTTGTTTTAGGTTCTGGATTAACAACAATTGGTTCTAGTGCTTTTGGTGGTTGTGCTCTCACACATTTAGTATTTCCTAATAGTGTAACAACAATTGCTTCTGGTGCTTTTGGCAACAATCAATTGGTTAGTATAACTTTAGGAACTAGCGTTACTAATATAGGTTCAACTGCTTTTTCTGGAAATACAGCAACTTTAAATACAGTTATTTCTAAAGCAACAACGCCACCAGTAATTACTACAGATCCTCCAGGAGGAACTGCAGATACCTTTAATTTTGGTGGAGATAGAAGTGGAATCAACTTAACTGTACCAGCAGGAACTTCAACAGCATATACAAGTGGTTTATGGACAGATTTTGCATCTGTAACAGAAACCTCATCAAATGTGATTACTTTTGATACTCAAGGACATACTTCAGGTCAAATCCTTTCTAATCCATACACAATTACAGATGGAAGCGAAACATTTTCTTTTACCATTTCTGGTGGTAGTGCAACCAATCACATATACAGAACTAGTGAACCAAGTTGTGGGGCTTCTGGTATGAGCCATATTTATTCTGGAAATACATCTCAAACTACTTGGACTATAGAAACAACAAGTGGCAATGAAATTGATTTAGGTAATATTCGTTTTGATAATGTTTTTGCTTGTTTTAGTTTTACTTATAATTTAACTATAGAAGGTTTTAAAAATAATGTTTCAACTGGCTCACAATCTCATAGTGTGTCTAATGTAAATTCAATTTTTACTTCTAATGCAAATTTTAATAATGTAGATAAAATAGTTATTACAGCAAGTGATCTAGGAAATTTAGGAATAGATGATATTAATTGGGAATCAGTTGCATCTAAGCCCACACTTACTACAACAGCTCCTAGTTCTGTTGTTAATTCTTCTGCAACTTTAGCTGGAAACATTACTAATAATGGAGGAGAAGCTGTTATTGAAAGAGGTGTTGTATATTCAAAAACAGCTGAAAATTCAGATCCTATTATTGGTGGTATAGGAGTTATAAAAAATACAAATGGAGCAGGAAATGGTGTTTTTACAGAATCTATAACAGGTTTAGCAGCAGGAACTCAATATTCTTATAAAGCGTATGCTACTAATACTGTTGGTATAAGTTATGGTGCAATTGAAACTTTTACAACAACTGGTATTGGTTGGTTGGGTGTAAATTCTAATTGGGCAAATACTGCAAATTGGACTTCGAATACGATTCCAGTTTTTACAGATGATATTGTAATATCAAATACAACAATTCAACCTTTAATAAATTCTAGTACAAATGCAGTAGTTAATCATATTACTATTGATACTTCATCATCTTTAACCATAAATGCAGGTGGTTCTTTAACAATAGAAGGAAATTTATCACAAAATGGAACATTTACAATAAATTCTGATGCAACTTCAAATGGTTCTCTTATTTTAAAAGGAATACAATCTGGATCTGGAACTGTAGGTTACCATAGATTTTTATCTACATCTGCAACAAGCACTCAAGGTTGGCATTTAGTTGCATCTCCTGTGAATGGTAAAAATATAGATGACTTTTTTGGTGATGTTGTTTCTAACGGAACAAAACGAGGAATTGCTCCTTATGTAAACACCAACTCTAGTACTTTAAAATGGGGTTATTTTGAGAACACAGATACACCAGGTTTTTTTACATTAGGAAAAGGGTATACTATAAAAAAAACTACAGCAGGAACTCTAAATTTTAGTGGTTCTATAGATACAAACAATGCTGGTGTTTCTATACAAGTAGACGCTACAGGAGATCAATTTAATGTAATTGGAAACCCATATACTTCCTACATAAATAGTGAAACATTTTTAGACAATGTTCCTTTAAATAGGTTAACTGAAAAGACAATTTGGCTTTGGGATTCTGAGGCTAATAGTGGAGTAGGAGAATATATTACAAAAAATAGTGCTACAGCGTACAAAGTTGCTCCAGGACAAGGTTTTTTTGTAAAAGCACTAAATACTGGTGATGTTAATTTTTCTGAGTCAATTCAAACCCATTTAGGTGGAAACACATTTTTAAAACAAGAACCTAGACCAGAAATTAAACTCTCTATAACAGATGGTTTAAATATAAAAAACACAGAAATTTTTTACATAAAAAACAAAACCACTGGTTTTGATGATGGTTATGATAGTTCTATGTTTAATGGTTTTACAAATCCGTTTGCAGTTTATAGTCAATTAGTTACTAATAGTAATGGAGAAAACCTTGCCATACAAACCTTGCCTAATAGTAATTATGCTACTATGATTATTCCTATTGGTGTAAATGCAACATCAGGAAAAGAAATTTCTTTTTCTTTAAAGGCAGATAATTTTCCTAGTGATATAAAAGTTATTTTAGAGGATAAAGAAAACAATACTTTTACAAGATTAGATGAAAGTAATTCAGATTACACAATTAGTTTAAAAGAAAATTTAAACGGAATTGGTCGTTTTTACTTACACACAACAAGTGCTGTTTTAAATGTTGATGATACTATCTCTTTACAAAACATAAGTATGTATCCTATTGATAATAATGTTTTAAGAATTGCTGGTTTATCAAAAGAAAAAACACAAATTTCTATTTATACTATTTTAGGTAAAGAAGTGGTAAATACTTCTTTTGAATCTAATGGAGTTAAAGATTTAGAATTATCAAATGTATCTAAAGGTATATATATAGTAAAGCTTCAAACAAATAGAATACAATTTACAAAGAAGATAATTTTAGAATAATAATGATAGTTTTAAGACCAAATAATATGAAAAAAAGAAATAAAAACACTCAAGATATTATACCAGAATTATCTAGAAAAGAAGCTTTAAAAAAAATAGGAAATTATGGCAAATATGCAGCATTAACAGCATTAAGTACTTATTTAATTCTTAGTCCACAAAAATCTCAAGCAGCTTCACCTGAAGCTCCAGGTATAGGGTTTTAAAAATAAAAAGTATAGTAGTTTTTAGTTGACTTCCTTATCAGAAATTCGACAAGTTCAGTTTTTTTGAAAATAAAGTTTTTTATATTAAAACCCCTGAGCAATTTTTTCTAACTCATTAATATTAAGAATAGAAATATCTTTTCCTTTAAAAGCGATAATTTTATCTTTCTTAAAACCAGATAATAAACGAATTACAGACTCAGTTGCAGTACCAATAATATTAGCAATATCTTCTCTAGATAAATGAATATCTATGGCGTTTTCTTCATTAACGCCAAATTTATTATGTAAATTAATTAATGTTTCACATAAACGCTGTTTTACCGTTTTTTGTGCCATATCTACAATTACATTGTCTGCAGCTTTTAATGTTTGTGCCATATCTTTTAAAACACTCATAGTAAAATCTGGGTTTCTTTCTAAATCTCTCATAATTTCTTCTTTGGGTATAAAACAAACTTCCATATCATTTAAAGCTATTGCTTTTAAATTAGAAGCTTCATCAGATATTAAACTTCTCTCACCCAACAAATCTCCTTTAGTTACCAGACTTATAATTTGGTTTCTGCAAATGCCCTTTGCTACTAAAAATTTAAGATTTATAGGCAATAATTTAGAACTTATTAAGTTTTAATAAACAATGTTAAATCTTTACCATAAGAAGTATTTATTATTAGAAAAACAATATATTTGGTAGGTTAAAATTTTTACCTTTAAATGAAGTTAATTTACATAAGATTAAGACTTCTTTTTGTAGCCTTTCTTATAAGCAATTCTTACTCACAAGAAACTTTACCTATTTATCAAGATTATTTATCTGATAATGTTTATTTATTGCATCCTTCTGCTGCTGGTATAGGTAATTCTAGTAAGTTACGTTTAACAGCCAGAAGACAATGGGCAGGCATACCAAATGCACCAGAATTACAAACACTAAGTTTTCATTCTAGGTTTAGCGAGTATTCTAATGCAGGTTATGGTTTTATGATGTTTAATGATCAGAATGGGTTTCATTCTCAGAAAGGTTTTCAAGGGAGTTATGCCTATCATTTGCCAATGAGTACTGCTAAAGTATTTAATCAATTATCATTTGGTTTGGCATTTACTTTTGTTCAAAATCAATCAGACCAAAGAACTTTTACAGGAGACCCAAATGTAGCTGCTGTTATAGCAAGTACAAGTTATTTTAATGCAGATTTTAGTGTTGCCTATCATTTAAAAGGATTTTCTTCATATTTTACAGTGAAAAATTTATTTTTAACCGCTAAAAATGCTCAGAATGTTTCTGAATCTTTAGATTTAAGAAATTATATTTTATCTGCAGGTTACTATTTTTGGGAAGATAAATCGATACAATTAGAACCTTCAGTAATGATTCAATTAAGACAAGGTACAGGAGAAAGAATTGCAGATGTTAATTTAAAGGCGTACAAGAATTTTGGTAAATCTACTTTATGGGCAGCTTTGTCTTATAGAAGAAATTTTGATAGTACTACTTTAGAAGATGCTCAATTTGTTTCACCAATTATAGGAATAAATTATAAAAACTATATGTTTTCTTATACCTATACTCAACAAATGAATGATGTGCTCTTGACAAATTCAGGTTTTCATCAAATTTCTTTGGGTATTAATTTATGGACTAGAGAACCAAGAGCAGCAGCTTGTCCTAATATAAATTCGCCATCAGGAAGATTTTAAAAATCTTTTTCAACAATTTTTAACGCTGAACTTTTATCAACATGTATCAATTGTTGTAAAACTCCTTTGTTTTTATTGATGTAAAAAGTGTGTGTACTTTTTGTATTTTGATTATTTAAAAGTGCTTGTCTTTCTAAAATAGCTTTTGTTTGCCTAGCAACAGCTTCACCAGAATCTATAATTTTAATTTTATCGCCAACAATTTCTCTAATTTGTGGAATTAAATAAGGATAATGAGTGCAACCCAAAACCAAAGCATCTATATTTTCTTTTAATAAAGGTTTTAGGTAAGAATTTAATAGTTCTGTCATTTCTGTAGAATGTAGTTTTCCATTCTCTATCAATTCTACCAAACCTTTCCCAACAATTTCTTTTCTACTAATTTTTTGATTGATCAAACTCGATGTTTTTTCAAATAGCTCACTATTTAAGGTACCTTTTGTCGCTAAAACTCCAATTTTAAAAGTTTTAGTTTGTAAAGCAGCAGGTTTTATTGCTGGTTCTATTCCTATAAAGGGTATTTCGTATTTTTCTCTTAACGTTTTAATGGCATTTGTTGTAGCTGTATTGCAAGCCACCACAATTAATTTACAGTTCTGTTTTAAAAGAAATTCAGTGTTTTTTATAGAAAGATTTATAATTTCTTTTTTATTTTTTGTGCCATAAGGCGCATTTTTACTATCAGAAAGATAGATAGTGTCCTCTTGTGGCAAAAGTGTTTTTATCTCTTTCCAAATAGATGTGCCACCAACACCAGAATCAAAAATACCAATAGGATAGTTATTAGATTTCATATACTTGTAAAAATAAAAAAACCTACTTTAAAAAGTAGGTTTTATAAATTATTTTAAAAGTGTTTTATTAGAAACCTAATTTCGCTTTTACAGCTGCCATTAAGTCTTCACCTTTTTTAACTAACAATGCTTTTCCAGGTGTAGAATCTAATACATAAAGGATACCTTTAGAAGCTGCAACTTCTTCGATAGCTTTTTGTGCTTTTTCTATAATAGGGTTTAAACCTTCAGCTTGTTTTTTCTGCATTTCTTGTCTTGCTAACTGTCTAGCTTGCTCAAATTGCTGCCCTAATTGTTGTACTTCTAAAGCTCTTTTATCGTTTGCTTCTTTAGTTTGTGCATTTTGCTCTGCAGTATACTTTTTTACCTTGTCATCTAACTTCTTTTTCATTCCATCAATCTCTGTTCCGTAAGTTTTACCTAACTTTTCTATATCAGATTTTAATGTTTTTGTTTGTGGCATTTCTGATATTAATTTTTCAAAGTCTATATGACCTACTTTTTGTGCATTTGCAACACCACCTACTCCTAAAGTAAATACAGCAATTAATAGTAACGTTTTTAAATTTTTCATTCTTTGTTTTAATTTAATTATTATTCTTGTCTTCTTTATTCTTATTATCTTCCTTTTTCTTTTTTGCAGCTGCTTTTTTCTCTCTTAACAATCTTCTTTTTTCGTCTCTTTGTTCTAAAAGTTTTTTTCTTCTGTCTGCAATTTTCTTTTTCTTAGCTTCTTTTTCTGTTAATTGTTTTGCTTTTGCATCTTCTATTTTTTTAATTGCTGCCTTTTGGTTTACAGTTAATTCTTTCTTAGGAGCTGCTTTTTTCTCTTTCTTTTTTGCCTTTTTACCATCTATTAATCTTGTCCTGTCTATGGTAGATAAAACAAGGTCGCTAATATCGTATTTTTTATTGGAAAATAGCATGACTAAGTCACTTGTTTTATCAAATACAAAATCATATTTTTTTCTTTTTGCAATGCCTTGTATAGCATTGTATACTTGATCTTGAATTGGTTTAACTAATTGTTTCCTAACTTGAAATAAATCTCCTTTAGGACCAAAATATAAAGATTCTAATCTTCTTAATTCAACTTGTTTTAAAGCTATTTCTTCTTCCTTTTCTAGGATTAAGTCTTTTGTAAGAATTGCTTTTTCATTTGCTAAATCAGTTTTTAAAACTTCTATATGTCTTTCCTGTTCATCTAATTTTTTTCTCCATTTTGCTACTTTAGCATCTAATGTATTTTGTGCTTCAAGATATTCAGGAACATTTTCTAGAATATAATCCATATCTATATAAGCAATAATTTGATTTCTTTGGGACCAAAAGACAGTTACCGTAAATAAAAGAACGAACGTTAAAAATATTTTTTTCATTTGTATAATATGTGTTTAGAAAAAACCGTGCCAAAAAAACTTTGACATTACAAATGTACAGTTTTCCTAGAATTGTCTTCCGATAATAAAATGTGTTTGCCAACCAGATTTTACAGTTTGTCCTGGTAAAGGATCGAAACCGTGTGCAAAGTCTATACCTAATAAACCAAAAGCAGGCATAAAAATTCTTACACCCAATCCTGCTGAACGTTTTAAGTTAAACGGATTATATGTATCAAAATTGTCATAAGAATTACCAGCTTCTAAAAAACCTAAAGTATAAATAGATGCAGAAGGAGAGTCTGTAATAGAATATCTTAACTCTAATTGAAATCTGTTGTAAATAGTACCACCTGCTGCAGAAGATAATCTATTATTTTCATAACCTCTTAAACCTACAACTTCTCGACCATCTAATTGAAATTGTGCTATACCATCTCCACCTACAAAATATCTTTCAAAAGGGTTTTGACCTAACTCAGAATTATAAAAACCTAAAAAGCCCATTTCTGCATTAGACATTAAAACTAATTTTTTGGCGAGTTCTGTATACCATTTACCTTTAACACTAAACTTATAGTATTCTAACCATTTATATTTTTCTTCAGTATCTAAGTTTGTGTAATCTTTGTCTGTAAATAAAGAATAAGGTATAGTTGCTTTAACACCTATAGTAAATTCTGACCCATAAGTAGGGAAAATTAAACTAGGTCCTGCAGAGTTTCTAATTAAATTAGCACTGTAAGATAAATTGTTTAAGGTTCCATTGTCTAATCTATCTAAACCAACTCTAAAAGGATAATTGCTAAGATTAAAACTTTGATATGCAATCGTTTGAGAAAGCTGAAAATAATCATCTGGCCATTTTAAACGTTGTCCTAAACCTATAGACGCTCCTATAATACCTAAACTCTGACTTCTATCTACGTCTCCTGTTTGGAAATTAAATTGATATTGATTTGAAGAATAAATAGAAAATGATAAAGATTTTGGTTTTTTACCTCCCAACCAAGGTTCTGTAAAAGAAAAACTATAGGTATTAAATGTTCTACTGGTTTGTAATCTTAATGCTAAAGATTGTCCATCTCCCATTGGTAATGGTTTGTATGCTTCACCATTAAAAATATTTCTGATAGAAAAGTTGTTAAAAGATAAACCTAATGTTCCAATAAAAGAGCCACCACCATAACCGCCTTGTAATTCTATTTGGCTACCACCTTTTTCTACCACAGTAAAATCGATGTCTGCTGTTTTATTTTGATAATCTGGCACTACATCTGGAGATACATTTTGATCAAAGAATCCTAACTGACCAATCTCTCTAATAGATCTTATAATGGCGCTTCTACTAAATAAATCTCCTGGTTTTACCCTTAATTCTCTAAAAATTACGTGATCATTTGTTTTATCATTACCAGAAACAGTCACTTTTTTAATACGAGCTTTTTCATCTTCTCTAATTCTAATTTCTACAGTAATAGAATCATTTTCCACCTTAGTTTCTACTGCATTTACTTGCGAAAACAAGAACCCATTATCTTGGTATAATGTAGAAAGATCTTCTGATGTAGGAGAACCATCTCCTTTTACACGTTCTTTAAGAACTTCTCCATTATAAACATCACCTTTTTCAATTTTTAAGATGGTTTCTAATTGCGCATCAGTATATTCTTTGTTACCAACAAATAAAATTTCTGCAAACCTGTATTGTCTGCCTTCTTCTAATTCTATGTTAATGTTTATGGTGTTATCATCATTCCAAGTAATACCTTCGCTTAAAATACGAGCATCTCTGTATCCTAATCTACTGTATTTTTTTAAGATGCTTTCTAAATCTTCCTGATAGTCTTCTTCTATATATTTTGATGATTTCCAGAAACGACCCAAAAATTTCTCTTTGGTGTTACTCATCGTTTTTCTTAGTTTTTTGGCAGAAAGTGCTTTGTTACCTGAAAAATTAATGTCTTTAATTTTAATTTTTTTGCCTCTATCTACAAAGATGGACATATCTACAGCATTCAAATCTGAAGTGTCTTTTTTTACATCTACAGTAACTTTGGTTTTTAAGAAACCTTTGTCAGTATATTTTTTTTGGATGTAATTTCTTGTAGTTACAATTAAATTATCTGTAACCATTACACCTGTTTTTAATTCTGTTTCTGTAATTATTTCTTTAATTTGACCTTTTTTTAGACCATTTATGTCAACAGTTTTTAATTGAGGTAATTCTCTAACGTCAAATTGAAGATAAACTGAGTTACCATCTAATTTAGCTAAATAAACATCTACATCACTAAATTGTTTACTTTCATATAATTTTTTAATAGCGCTTGTAAGTTTGTCTCCAGGAAGTTTAATTTTTTGACCATTTCTAAGCCCAGTAAAAACTCTAACAGTTTCTTCGCTAAACTTTTTTAGACCAGTTACAGACATCCCTGCCAATATATATTCTTTCCCTTTTTCGAAAGAAGCATTGTTGGGTGTTATTGTATCTTTTTTTATGGTAGATAAGCTATCTTTCTTTATTTGTGCGTTTACACTGAAACTAAAAAATAGTGCTATATATACTATACTTGCAGAAAATAATTTCATAAAAAATTTATTCTGTAATTTGTTCGCTTGTTTTTCCAAATCTTCGTTCTCTATTCTGGTAATCTATGATAGCATCATAAAAATGCTCTTCTCTAAAATCTGGCCAAAGTATATCTGTAAAATATAATTCAGCATACGCCATTTGCCATAATAAGTAATTACTAATGCGTTGTTCTCCACTAGTTCTTATCATTAAATCAACATCGGGCAAATTAAACGTATATAAATGGTTATTTATAATGTTTTCATCAATTTCTTCTAAATCGAGCTGTTTATTAACAACTTTTTTAGATATGTTTTTAATAGCATTAACAATTTCTTCTCTAGAACCGTAACTTAATGCAAAAATTAAATTAATTTTTGTATTGTTTTTTGTTTCATCAATAACTTTTTGAAGAATTTTTTGCGCTTTTTTAGGAAGTGCATCAATATTACCAATGGCATTTACTTTAATGTTTTTCTTTTGAAATTCTGGTAATTCTTTTTTTAATGTAGATACTAAAAGACTCATTAATGCATCTACTTCAAACTTGGGTCTGTTCCAGTTTTCTGTAGAAAAAGCATACATTGTAATTACTTCTACATTAATTTCTGAGGCTGCATCTGCAGTTTGTCTAATAGCAGTCATTGCATTTTTATGGCCAAAAACACGATTCATTCCCTTACCTTTTGCCCAACGTCCATTACCATCCATAATAATGGCAATGTGTTTTGGGGTTCTTTGTAAGTCTATGAGTAGTTTTTTATCCATATAATTAAAATCCGTCTTTATAACAAGGTGGTCTTCCAAAGGTATATATTAGAGAAAAACCTGTAAACATATACCAATCATTTCCTGTACCTTCTATGTTTACATTTGGTGTGCTGTTAGATACATAATCTAAATCGTCTTCAAAGGTATATCTAATTTTTGTTTCTAAAGCAAAAGCTAATGATCTATATAATTTAGATTTAAAACCTAAACCAAATGGAATTGCAAAAGAAGTTTTATTGCCAAAAACTGGGGCTGAACCAGCTATATGCTCTACAACATTTGTGTATTTAAAACCAGCAACTTCTATAAGTAGGTATGGTGTCCAAGTTTTACCTTCTTCTGCTACATTGTATTCATAAAAATTATATTCGATACCTAGAGCTAATTCATGAATGGTATTGCTAAAATTAATACCTCTATCTTTTCTAAATTGTATATCTGCATCTAAGTCATTTCCTTGAATTGGTAAAAAACTATAAGTGGCTCTTAACGCAATTCTTGGATTATAATTAAACTTGTAAAATAGAGCACCAGCAGGTTTGTCTGGATAGATGTAATAGTTTTTACCTACATCTCCAACATAATTAGAACCTCCAATAGAGAGCCCTATTTCGTTTACTTGTCCTAATAAAAACGAGGAACAACTTACCAATACTATAAATAAAATATGATTTTTCATTCAAAAAAATAGCGTGCAAATATAGGGATTTCAATTTGCTTTATAAAGTTAATAATGTGTCTTTTTTGAATAACAACAATTTTAGCAAATTATTGTAAAAAAATGGTTAAAGATTGGTTTTGTTTCTAACATCTTCTCCCCATAATAATTTACTTCTTAATGTTTTAAGAAATGATTGGTTTTTAGGAATGACACTTTTTATGGTGTAAGCAGATTTTTCGATAAAAATCTTGGTGTGTTTAGGTACACTTGTTACTCTAGAATCTAGGGAAATTAAATAATTTTTTTCTCTAGAATCTACTTCTAACTCAATTTTTGTTTCGTCAGAAATAACCATAGGTCTTGCGTTTAAATTATGGGGTGCAATAGGTGTAATGACTAAGTTTTTTGAGTCTGGTAAAATTACGGGTCCATTGCAACTTAAAGAATATCCTGTAGAACCAGTTGGTGTTGCTATAATTAAGCCATCTGCCCAATAATTTGTTAAGTATTCTTTGTTTAAATAGGTTTTTACACCAATCATAGAAGTGGTGTTTTTCTTGGCAATGGTTACTTCGTTTAAAGCAAAATTAAGTTCAGAAAAATCGGCCGTTTTTGGTTCTGTTCTTACAGATAAAAGACTTCTTTCTTGTATGGTGTATTGTCCATTAATAACTAACTCTATACTTTCTTCTATGACGTCTTTTGGTACAATTGCTAAAAAACCAAGTCTACCTGTGTTAATGCCTAAAATAGGAATGTCTAAATCTCTAATATGTGTTACTGAGCGTAAAAAAGTACCATCTCCACCAATGGTAAACATAATATCGAAAGATGTATCTAAATCGTCAAAACTACTAAAACACTTGTAATTGTCTTCTAAAACTTTATGATGTACTAAAAGATCATAAAATTTATGTTCTATACAAAAATCGATATCGTTTTTTTCTAAAACATGTAGCAAAGTAAGAATTTCCTTTTCTGATGAAATGACGTAAGATTGACCGTAAATTGCTGCTTTTTTCACTGTATATTTTTTACTTAAAGTTTTTTAGAAACTTACATTTCTAAATATTTCTGTAAATATTCTGATCTGTTTTTTAAATCTTCTAAATAAATATCATTCTCATGCATCGAAATAATTTTGTAATCATATCTTCTAAAACTATGCATAATTTCATTAATTTCTTCTGATATTATTTTTAAAGTAACCTGCACAAATTCTACTGATTTCTCTGAGATATATAGTCCTAATAATTTTGCTCCATTAGATTCTACAATTTGAACAATTTCACTCATAGAATAATCATTAGTTAGTTTTTCTACAATTAAAGTTTCGCTTTCTTCAATCATAAAAGGACTTGTAGAAAAAACGTCTAAAACATCTCGTAAATCATAATACCCAATATATTCTTTGTGTTCGTTTAAAACAGGAATAATATTAGTGTCGTTGTCTGCAAATATTTTTAACAATTCTAAAATTGTTGCTTTTTCATCAACAAAAAAAGAATTTAATAAATGAGCCAATTCTACTAATTCTATCTCTTTATTTTCGATGGTTTGTATGTCATCTTCTGCAAAATTACCTAATAATTTATTGTTTTCTATAACCGGAAAATGAGTTATAGGATAGTTTTTAAACACTTTTTGTGCTTTTTTAACTGTATCTTTTAAACGAAGAGGTTTAATTTCTTCTAAAATATAATCGTTCATATTCATTCTTTACGAATATAGGATAAAATGATTTAATAATTTATCTTTGATGCCTAATTTTAGACGATGACAAAGTTAAGCGTAAATATTAATAAAATAGCCACTTTAAGAAATTCTCGTGGAGGAAATGTGCCTAATTTATTAAAAGTGGCAAAAGATATTCAAGAATTTGGTGCAGAGGGTATTACTATTCATCCAAGACCAGATGAAAGACATATTCGATATCAAGATGCAAGAGATTTAAAGAATGTGGTAACCACAGAATATAATATAGAAGGAAACCCAATACAATCTTTTATAGATTTAGTTATAGAGGTAAAACCTACGCAAGTTACTTTGGTGCCAGATGCTGTAGATGCAATTACGTCTAATGCTGGTTGGGATACTGTAAAAAATCAATCTTTTTTGCAAGAAGTAATTCAAGAATTTAAGCAACACAATATTAGAACTTCTATTTTTATTGATACCGATTTAAAAATGATAGAAGCTGCTGCAAAAACAGGAGCAGATAGAATAGAATTGTACACAGAAGAATTTGCAAGTCAGTTTGATTTAGGAAATAAAAATGCCATAAAATCGTATACAGAAGCTGCAGTTTTAGCACACAAATTAGGATTGGGAATTAATGCTGGTCACGATTTGAGTTTAGACAATATCAAATTTTTTAAAGAGAATATACCCAATTTGGCAGAAGTTTCTATAGGTCATGCATTAATTGCTGAGAGTTTGTATTTAGGTATAGAAAATGTTGTGAATATGTATTTGCATAAGTTGAAAAGTTGATTTTTTAAGTTTCAAAGTTTCAAAGTTTCAAAGTTTCAGAGTGAAAAAGTTCAGTTTTATAATAACCTGATAATCTAAAAATCCAATAATCTAAATGTCTAACAACCCAATTTTACATTCAACCATAAAAGGCGAAGGAAAACCATTATTAATCTTACATGGCTATTTTGGGATGTCTGATAATTGGAAAACCTTAGGGAATCAATTTTCTGAAAATCACGAAGTACATTTAATTGATCAAAGAAATCATGGACGTAGTTTTCATAAAGATGAATTTAATTATGAAGTTTTAGTTGAAGATTTGTACGACTATATTCAGCATTATCAATTAGAAAATATTTATTTAATAGGACATTCTATGGGAGGGAAAACTGCCATGTTGTTTGCTGTTACTTATCCAGATTTGTTAGATAAATTAGTAATTGTAGATATTTCTCCTAGAAAATATGAGCCACATCATAATGCAATATTAGCAGGTTTAAATTCTGTTGATTTTTCTATTCAGAACAAAAGAAGTTTGGTTGATAAGAAATTGGCTGAGTTGATACCAGAATTTGGTGTACGTCAATTTTTGATGAAAAATATTTATTGGAAAGAAAAAGGACAATTAGCTTACAGGTTTAATCTAGAATCGTTAACCGAAAACAACCCAGAAGTTGGTGAACCTTTGCCACCATTTACTGTTTTTGAAAACCAAACTTTGTTTTTAAAAGGGGATAAGTCAGATTACATCACTAAAAATGAAGAACCTATTATAGAAGCACACTTTACAGATTCTAAAATTGTAGAAATTAAAAATGCTGGTCATTGGTTGCATGCAGAAAACCCGAAAGATTTTTATGAAGAGGTTTGTAAGTTTTTTACAAAGGACTAACTTTTAAAGATATAAAAAAGAGACTATTGGATTAAACCTAATAGTCTCTTTCTAAAATGGGGGAATTATTTTAGCTATAATATTATATAACAAAAATAACTTTAAGATTGATATTTAAAAATAACCTATGGTAAGAAATTAATCTTTTTTTAAACCCTTTCTAATTCTACTTAAACTTTCACTTGTAATACCTAAATAAGAAGCAATATGATAGTTTTTTACTTTTTTTTCTATGGTTGGGTATTTGTGTTTAAAAGAAATGTACCTTTCTTCTGCAGAGCTAGAAAGACTTTCTAAAATTCTTTTTTGAAAACTAGCAAAGGCAATCTCCATTTTTTTTCTAAAAAAAGTTTCTAGCTTTGGTATTTTTACATATAAATCTTCTAAATCGTTTTTAGAGAATTCGTATAAAGTTGCTTTTTCTATAGTTTCTATGGTTAAAATAGAGTTGTTTTTTGTGAAAAGTGATGTAAAATCGCTAATCCACCAGTCGTTTATTGCGAATTGTACAGTATAATCTTTACCTAATTTATCAATATAAAAAGATCTTAAACAACCACTAGAAACGTAATATTGTTTTGATGTTTTTTGATTTGTTTTTATTAAGACATCTCCTTTATTTAACTCAATTTTTCTTATTATTTTAAAAATAGCCTCCTCTTCTTTTAAGGTAAAAACCACTTTTTTAAATATTTCAGAAACAATTAATTTTTGGACATCCATTGTCGTAAATTTTAATAAATATATAGTTTTTTTTGTTGATTATCATTTTAGCCTCCATTTTAAGGCTGTTTTCTTAGTATTAAAAACGCATTTTCACAAACAAAATAATTTAGAAAATGTATCTTTGAGTTCTTAATTTTTAATCTTTTAAAAAGGAAAAATGAACATAGAAAACGCGCAACAACAAGTTGATGATTGGATTAAAAACCATGGGGTTCGTTACTTTAATGAGCTTACAAATATGGCACAATTAACAGAAGAAGTGGGTGAAGTTGCCAGAATTATTGCAAGACGTTATGGAGAGCAAAGCGAAAAAGAATCTGATAAAAACAAAGATTTAGGTGAGGAATTAGCAGATGTACTGTTCGTGGTTTTATGTTTAGCAAACCAAACAGGTATTAACTTACAAGATGCTTTTGAGAAAAAACTAGATATTAAAACAAAACGCGATCATGATCGTCATCATAACAATCAAAAATTAAAATAAATGCCATTTTTAAATAAAATAAAACAACCACTCTTTTGGACCAACTTTGCTAAAGTTGCCATTCCTTTTTTTGTAATTGTTACTGTAATTTCTTTATTAATAAATAGTTTTTCTGATATTTTTTCAGGAGATTTTGAAGCCGTTTCTAAAAACAATTTTGCAGACGGTAAATGGAAAGTTTTCTTCGGTTACAAAGTAGTGTTTAGCACACTTTATGGTTTATGGATTACCAACAAGAAAATGAAATAGTTATTCTGAATCTATAAACTTAGTTTTCTTGTAAAGTGGAATGATAATAAACCAAAGTAGAAGAATTAAAAATATTAAAATTACAATACTGTAAAGTGTTAGTATTTTTTCAAAACCCCTTAATTTTTGCTCAGAAATGGCTTGGTATTCATTTACCAATTCATCCATTGTAGAAGAGAATTTGGCTTCGTTATTTTTAACGCCTTTTACAAATTCTTCAAACATTTCTTGATCATTTGGGTAATCAATTGTTTTGTTTGATGCTTCTACCATCCTTCTAAAATAAATCTGATTTTCTTTAAATAAAGCATCAGTTTTATCGTTTTTGTAATTCTTAGAAGTGATGTTCTTTAAGTAAAAATTATCTTGTTTAAAATCATCTACAATTGTAGATAAAGAATCTAAATCTATATAATATCTATATAAATCTTTTACTTCATTTGCATACAATGCAATTTTTGTAATTTGTTGACTGTAAACTCTCTGTTTTCCAGAAATAGCAATAATTTTAGAATCGTAAGATTGCCTTTTTATATCCATATGAAATATAAATTGACTTGAAACTGTAATTAAAACAAAAAGAATGCTTGCGAAGATTATTTTTTTCTTCATCAAAAAAAGATTTATAGGGGTTAAGTTGTAAATCTATTAATAATTTTTAGAATATAAAATTTTTGTACAAAAAAAGAGCGACATAATTGTCGCTCTTTAATTTTTAAGTGATGTTTTAATCTAATTGAATCAAATCAATATCACTTTTTTTAACTTTTTTATTTAGTTCTTTAACTCTATTGTTAAAGATTGCATTTAGTTTATTTAATTCAACATCAATTTCTTTAGTAATTTCATTTTTAAAATCGATAGCTTGTTGGGTAGGAGCATAATTTCCTATTCTTGTTAAGGAGTTTAAGTGCCCCAATTTATTGTTTAATCTTATAGGGAAATTTAAAGGATCTTGCCCACTCTTAGATTTTGTTTGGTATAAAGTTTCTTCAATAACAGTCATATCTTTTACCAAAGCATCTGCATACTCTAATAATTCTTTGTGCTTCTTTTTATCTTTAATAGATTTTTTTAACAAACCAACTTGAGAACGAATTTTCTTTACATTTTTTAATGCTTTATGAATTTCGGTCATTTTTGAGTTGATGTCGTTAATGAAATCGAACTGCGCTTTCATATCCATTTCTGTAGTTTCAGAAATAGGATTTTTCAGAATCGTAAAATCTTGGTACATTTTTGTGTCATTCACAGCCAATTCTACTTTATAATTTCCTGGTAAAGCCATTGGACCTCCCAAAGATGCCCACCACAAAATCATTCCTTTTACAGATTCTGCTCCAGGATACATCATATTCCAATAGAAAATATTATTTCCATCTTCTAGAGTTAGTTTTTCTTCCTTTTTTTCTTTGTCTGGTTTTGTGCTGTATTTCTTAATCAAGTTGTCATTTTTATCATAAATGGATAAAGAAACCACATCTTTTTCCTTTTTTTCTTTGATAAAATAATTAATTGCAACACCTCCTGGATGATTTGTTCCTTGAGTTCTAGAAGTTCTTCCACGACCACCAGACATATTATAAGCATCTTTTGGTTTGTATAAAACAAGTTCTTCTTTTAAGGTTGATGGATTTAATTGATGCAAAGGTGTTAAGTCGTCAATAATCCAAAGAGAACGACCTTGAGTTGCCGCAATTAAATTATCATTTTTAATTGCTAAATCTGTAATAGGTACAATTGGTAAGTTTTGTTTGAACGATTGCCAATTTTTACCATCATCAAAAGAAATGTACATTCCTCTTTCTGTACCTGCATACAATAAACCTTTTCGTTTTGGGTCTGCTCTTAAAGCTCTTGTAAAATCTTCATTACCAATTCCATTTGTAATTTGTTTCCAAGATTTTCCATAATTTTCTGTTTTGTAAATGTATGGTCTATAATCTCCAGATTTATATTTTGTACCCACAATATAAGCACTCCCTTTATCAAAAGGACTCACTTCTATGCAGTTTATCATCATCCATTCTGGCATTTTTTTAGGAGTTACATTGTCCCAAGTTTGACCATTATTTTTACTGATGTGTACCAAACCATCATCTGAACCTGTCCAAATTAAACCAGATTCTAAAGCAGATTCTGTTGCTGCGAAAATAGTTCCATAATATTCTACTCCAGTATTATCTTGTGTAATTGGTCCACCAGAAGATTTTAAAGTTTTAGGATCATTTCTAGTTAAATCTGGACTTATTAATTTCCAAGATTGCCCTTCATTTTCTGTGATGTGTAAATGATTAGAAGCAGCATATAATTTCTTTTTATTATTTGGAGAAAAGAAAATTGGAAAATTCCACTGAAAACGATATTTAAAATCTTCAGCTCCATGACCCATAGGATCATCTGGCCATACATTTATAGCACGAGTTTCACTTGTTTTATGATTTCTTCTGGTTAATAAACCTCCATAACTTCCACCATAAACAATATCATTATTTAAAGGATCTACAGTAATATGAGCACTTTCTCCACCAGCAGTAGAACTCCAATCAGATTCTGTAATAAATCTGCCATTTGTTCTATGAGAAATTCTAACTGTAGAATTGTCTTGTTGTGCAGCTAAAATTCTGTAAGGAAAATGATTGTCTGTAGTTACCCTATAAAATTGAGAAGTTGGCTGATTCATATATGTACTCCAATTTTCGCCAGCATCAAAAGAAATTTGTGCTCCTCCATCATCACCAATAATCATTCTTTGGTTGTCTTCTGGAGCAATCCATAAATCGTGATGATCTCCATGAGGAGCATTATACGTTTTGTAAGATTTTCCACCATCTGTAGATTTATGATAACGCACATTCAAAACATATAAAATATCTTCATCTTGCGTATCTGCATACAAGCGTGTGTAGTACCAAGCTCTTTGGCGTAATTTTCTTTCAGAATTGATTAATTTCCAAGTTTTTCCTGCATCTGTAGATTTGTAAACACCACCTTTTTTATTTTCGATTAAAGCATAAACAATATCCGAATTTACAGGTGAAACTGTTACTCCAGCAATTCCCCAAACGCCATTTGGTAAACCTTTGTTCGTAGAAATGTTGGTCCAAGTTTCTCCTTCATCAGTACTTTTCCAAAGCGCAGAACCATCTCCTCCAGATGATAAACTGTAAGGCGTTCTTCTAATATTCCAAGTTGTTGCAAATAAAACTCTTGGGTTATTTGGATCGATAATTAAATCTACAACACCAGCATTTTCGTTAGAAAACAAAACTTTTCGCCAAGTTTCTCCACCATCAGTTGTTTTGTAAACACCTCTTTCTTGCGTAGGTTTGTATAAATCTCCCATAACTCCTGCAAACGCAACATCAGCATTTTTTGGGTGAATTCGCATTCTAGGAATA
>JBGCFX010000077.1:0-14786 GCA_045110395.1 Polaribacter sp. | reverse complement strand
CTTTTTTTTCTTTTGTTTTGTCATCAAAAGTTTCCCATTGGCCAATAATATTTTGACTGTTAGAAGTTATACTTAAAGTAATAATGAATAAAAATAATAGATGTTTCATAAGATGTAAAATGATAAATAATTAAGATTTTAAAATTCTTTTTTTAGTTAGAATATTAAGAGATAGCATTAAGAATATTAAGGATAAAAATTCTAGAATTACTCTACTCCAATGCCAATATTCCCAAGTTTTTAATTCAGATTTTAATTCTGTTGCACTCAAGGATGCATTATAAAATTGTTGATTTACATCCTTAAAATAAATATAAAAAAAAGCGATGCATAGTAAAATTAAAAAAGAAGAAAAAAGAGCGTGCTTTAAAGCTGGTGATTTCTTTCGGAAACAATAAACACTTATTGAAATTGGAATTAATGCAGATATTACAGTAAGGATTGTATAAAATTGCCCAATTGTTTTGCCAAACTTTGAGTAGTATTCATAGAAATCTGTTGTCGATAATGATTTCCAATGTGGAACTAATAAAAAGCCTTCTGTTATTTGACTTCCGATAAAAATAGAAAATATTGCAATTGATAAAAATGCTAAAATACGTTTCATATATTATAATTATGATACAAAAATCTGTAAATTGATTTGTTAATCCATTTACATATGTACATAAAATTATGAAGTACTCATTTTTTTTCTAATCCTACTTAATTGAGTTGGAGATATACCAAGATAAGATGCAATGTAGTATTGAGGGATTAAAGACTCTATAGTAGGAAATCTTTTTTTCATAATTAAATACCTTTTATCAGCATCTAAAAGTGCCATTTCTATTTCCTTTTGTTCTTTTTCTAAAAAGTAGAATTCTGCAATTTTTCTACCTAATCTTTCTAGATTATGAGACTTGTCAAAAAGACTTTCTATTTTAGAAAAGTCTGCAACCAAAATTTCACAATCTGTTAATGCTTGTTGTGCAATTAAATTAGGTTGTTTAGTTAATAAAGAAGAATAAGCACCAATAATAGATGGACCTACAAAAAACTGTTTGTTATATTCCTTTCCATTTTCATTCAAGAAATAGGCTCTCATAACTCCTTTTTTAAGAAAACCAATTTGGTTGGCATATACTCCTTGTTTTACAAAAAAATCTTTTTTATTAAGTTGTTGGGGTTTAAAATGTTTTAGTAATTCTTGAAGCGCAACTTCTTCAATAGGGTTAATTTTATTGATGTAGTTTAAAAATTCTTCCATTTTTTGTTGATGTAATTTTTTGATATAAAATTACTTTAAAACAATAATATTTTACTTCCTCACAGCAATCATCATATGAGGGCTAAAAGGCAACAAATACTCATCATTTTGAGTGAGTTTTTGCAGGGCTTTTAAAGTTTTCGATTTCTTTTTATCTAACATATTTGCAAAATATTCGTTGTCTAACCAAATCATTCCTTCTACTGCAAAAAGATTGATAAAGTTTAGGTTTTGATCTAAAAATTCAGCTTTTAAATTTTCTGGTTTGTGGTAAAAAGCATCTGCTAATAAAAAAGGGAAATCTTTGGGTGCATCATGAATTCCTGTAGTTAATTCTTCTTTACACATCTCAAAAAATGAGTTTGCATGCAGCATTCCATTCATTAAACCTACAACTGTTGATGCAGTTGCGTTTATGGCGAAACCTAAAATAATTCCACCTTTTTTTAAGACTCTTTTTGCTTCAATAATTGCTGTAATTCTATCCTCTCTTTTTTGTAAATGATATAAAGGACCGTGTAAAATTACCAAATCTGCAGTATCATTTTTAAATGGTAAATTTTTAGCTTCTCCAATAGTAACAGAAAAAGGTTTTTTGAGTTTTTTAGCTCTTTTTTCTGCCAATTTAATGTGTTTTAAAACAGGTTCTATTAAATGAACTGTATGATTGTTTTTTGCTAACCATTCTGAGTATTTTCCTGTGCCTCCACCAACATCTATAATTGTTGAGTTAGGTTTAGAAATATGGATTTCTATAAGTTCTTTTATACGTTCAAATTCAAAAATTCCCATTCCTTTTTCGAGTCTGGTTTCTTCTGATGCTTTGTTGTAAAAGTCTTCTAATTCTTTGCTAATTAATTTTTTATTTTTCTCTTTCATTTCCAAATCTGTCCATTTTGCATCCGCAATTTTTACATGTATTTCCTCCCCAAAGAATCTCTGTCCAACCTTTTGGTTTTCTTATTTTTGGTTGAGGTTCTCCACATTTTGGGCAGTTGGTTGTTTTTAGGTTTATTTTTAGTTTGTTATGTTTGAAGATGCTCATTTATTGGTTTCAAATTAAGTTAAAACTATTTGCTTTAGCTTATAAATTTTATTGCCACGAATTCACTAATTTTTAAAAATCCTTTGGATTTTTCCATTTTTGGACTAAGATTCGTGTATTCGCGGCTTTTTATTCACACAATTATTTTTGATTGAACATAATTTGATAGTGACAAATTGGCTCTTATTTTATTAAATGTGTCTTAAAAAAAGCGATGGTTCTTTCCCAAGACAAATCTGCAGCTTCTTTATCAAATCTTGGTGTTGTATTGTTATGAAAACCGTGATTTACATTAGGGTAAAAATGAGCTTGATGTGTAATATTATTAGTTTTTAAAACTTTTTCAAATGCTGGCCAACCAGCATTTACTCTTTTGTCTAATTCACCATATTGTAATAATAACGGTGCTTTAATTTTTGCAGCTAATTCGTCATTTGGTTGCCTTCCATAATAAGGAACTGCAGCACCTAAATCTGATACTTTTACAGCCATCATATTACAAATCCATAAACAAAAACAAAAACCAACAACGCCTACTTTTCCAGTACAATCTTTATGATTTTTAAGGTAATTATAACCAGCAATAAAATCTTCTAACATTTCCATTCTATCACGTTTTCTTTGCATTGCTCTACCTTCATCATCATTTCCTGGGTAACCACCTAATGGAGCAAGTGCATCAGGAGCTAAGGTTACAAAACCTTCTAAAGCAGCTCTTCTGCCAACATCTTTTATATACGGATTTAAACCACGGTTTTCGTGCACCACTAAAACTCCTGGTAGTTTTCCTTTTTTATCAGTAGGAATAGAAAACAAACCATTCATTTTTTTACCACCTTTTGGCGATTCATAACCAATCATTTCCGATTTTAATCTTGGATCATTTGGTTGCACTAAAATAGAATCGATATAATTGGGAGATATAAAACTTAATAAAGCAGGTAAAGTAATGGCACCAACTGCATATAAAGAAAGTCTTTGTAAAAACTCTTTTCTATCCATTTTGTTGTGTGCGTAATCATCATATAAATCGAATACTTCTTGACTAATATCTTCTTTTTTTAATGCTGCCATTTTGTTGAGTTTTATAATTTCAACTAAGATAAAGAAAAAAATTAAGGGAATAAGAATTTGATTTAATTACAAACTTTGCAATCATCTTTTTCTAGAATTTAGCCAACCAAGTTGCCTTTGTTATTCATAACAAATCCACAACAATTCATAAAACCATGAGCAATTAATTTTCGTTCAGGCTGCATTTGAAACTTAGTTATTATCTTTAGTTTTATGCAGTATTTCAGTAATAACAAAATACCCAATATAAGGTAAGTAAGTTTTTTATTATCCTGAATTAATAATTGGACTATAAAACATTTGTTTACCTGTCTATTAACAATTATAGTAATAATCTTTTCTTATTTTTACAAAAACTTACAACTTTGTTAGAAAAGCTTAAAAAAAACTACGGATTTTTATTTGAAGATGCTTTATTAGAAGATATTGCAAAAATTGCTATTTTTAAAAAAATTGAAGTAAATACTACAATCATAGATGTGGATAATTATATAGTTTCAATGCCACTAGTTTTAAACGGAGCTATAAAAATTTTAAGAGAAGATGATGAAGGAGATGAGTTGGTTTTATACTACTTAGAAGTTGGAGATACTTGTGCAATGACATTATCTTGTTGCATGGAACAAACTAAAAGTAAAATTAAAGCAGTATCAGAAACAGAGGTGGAATTATTAATGATTCCAAAGCAAAAAATGAGCGAATGGTTATCAACTTACAAAAGCTGGCAAGAATTTATTTTACAAAGCTACCATAGCAGATTGCAAGAATTGTTAGAAGCCATAGATACTATTGCATTTTTAAATATGGACAAACGCATATTTAAATATTTAAAAGACAAAGCTATTGTAAATCATAATGAAATTATTAACGTAACTCATCAAGAAATTGCGAACGATTTACACACATCTCGCGTCGTTGTTTCTCGTTTGTTAAAAGCATTAGAAAAACAGTCTAAAATAAAACTAAACCGAAATCAAATTCATGTTCTGGAGTTGTAGCGTTACTTGCTTATATATTATTTTAAATGATCCTTTTACTCAAATTTTTCGCTATTTTAAGCCCTCTTACTAGTTTATAAATCAACTTTTACATACTATTTATTAGTCTTGCCCTTTTTTGAATCCATATAAATTTTGATCAATAAAACTCGTTGGAAATTTGTCATCACCTTTAAAACCAATTTCAATAGTTCCACTATCTTCAGGAACATAATTTGTTTTAAAAATATAATCCCATAAACTTAAGCTAATTCCGTAATTCATACCATATCTTCCTTCAGGAAGTACATACGCATGATGGTATAAATGCATTACAGGGTTGTTTAATACATATTTAAAAATACCCCAAGTTATTTTGATGTTTGCGTGGTTAAAATGACCAATTGCTATGGTAATAAAATGAACAATATAAGCTTGTTCTGGTTCAAAACCACCTAAAATCATGACACCAAATGTTTTTAAAGGTTTGTAGAAAATATTTTCCATCCAATGATATCTTAAATGTGCAGCAAACCCCATTTCTTTTACACTATGATGTACTTTATGGAATTTCCATAAAAATTCATATTTATGCAATAAGACATGTGTAAACCATTGAACAAAATCTAGTATAATAAAAAATACTACTAATTGTAACCAAGGTGCCCATTGTGAAATATTAATAAGGGCTAAACTTTTTGCAGTGATGTTAAATTCACCAAACAATAATCCTAAAATTTTATATACCCCACTAATAACAATTGAGAAAATGAAAAAATTAAAGAACATATAAAATACATCCAGCCAAAAATCTTTTCTAATAATCGCTTGGTTTTTTCGCCAAGGAAAAGCAATTTCTAGCGCCCAAACAACGAGCGAAATTGCAATTAATCCCCAAAAATAATTCGTGTACCATGGTACTTCAAAAATGATAGATTTCCATGTCCAATCTACAGTTCCTATAAAAGAGTTTATAAATGCATCTAAATATTTTTCCATTTTAATTATTAATTTTTGTTAAACTATTATTTTCAAAAGGCAATTCATTAAAATGGCTCCATTCTGTCCAAGACCCATCGTAATTTCTTACATTTTTAAATCCTAATAATTGCGAAAGTACAAACGTGGTGTGTGCTGATCGTACACCACTATGACAATACAAAATTATCGAATCATTCTTTTTTAAACCCAATTGATTTATATAAATATTCTTTAAAGTTTCTATTGATTTTAAACGTTTATCACCATTATAATTAATGGCTTCAACCCAATCTTTATGTATGCTTTTAGGAATTCGACCAGCTTTAGCAGCTCCTTTCTTTAATTGCAGACCATTAAATTCATTCAAAGTCCTAGTGTCTATTAATATTGTGTTTTCTGTATTTAAAGACTTTAAAACTTCTTCTTTTGAAATATAATATTTCATATTCTTAGCTTCATAAAGTTTAAAAGTAGCTGGCTTTATAAGTGTTTTTTTAGAAGTTACAGCACCTTGTGTAGCTTTCCAAGCTTCAATACCACCATGTAACATTTTTATATTTTTAAATTGATAGTTTTGTAAAACCCACCATAATCTGGACGTTTCACATAAGCCTTTATTGTCATAAACTACAATGGTGTCATTGGTAGAAATTCCTAAAGAACCAAATAATTTCTCTATTTGTGCTGCACTCGCTTTCATCCCTTTATATACATATGATATATCTTCAATGTCATCTCTCCACATCTGAACAGCACCTACTATATGTTTTTGATTATAAAATTGTTTTTTTCTAAAATCGATTACTTTAATATGTTTATTGTTGATGATAGTTTGTAATTTTTCAGCTTCTATTAAATATTCATTTTTAATAACATTAGATTTTTTTACCGAATCAAAATGTATCGTTTTTTCCTTTTTACAAGCAAATGATATCAATACAAAAAATAGTATGCTAATTCTAAAGTTCATACCAATTTATATTAGTTAAAATCATTCGTCTTCCTTTTGACTGAGGAGGATAATTGGTTACTAAATAGTTTACAATAATTTCTTGATTATCGCCAAGATTCCAAAGGTTTTGAGTTTCTTGCATCCATTTAATAGTTGTATTCCAACGTTCTGCGTTCATTCTGTTTTGTGTAACCAATTTTGCAGAATGACAATTTGTGCAGTTATTTACAACTGCCATTACACCTGTTGCATCTATCAAGCCAGTTCTAACATGAATGCCGTTTTCAATTTTATCTTCATCATCAACAATATCAGTATATACTACTTCAGATTTTTTTTGGTAAAAAAAAGATAACGATGGATTATATACAGCAATAAGCAGCAAAATAGTAGCTATAAAAGAAAAAAAAGTTGCCCTATAAGCCGTTTTTTTTGCTTTTTTTATTTTTTTATCAAACTCGTTATTCTCCATCATTAATTAACTTTAATAGCAATTCGATGACATGCGTTATTCAAATATCCTTTAGGATTCCAACCAGGCAATAACATCGGTTGCGAAATACCATTTGTATCTGTAGCTTTTGCCCAAATCTCATAATATCCTTTTTTTGGAAAAGCAATACTCACAGAAAAATGTTGCCAAGCTAAACGATTTGCTGGTTTTTCTATAGGACCTGTTTTCCATGTAGCCCCAAAATCTATAGAATATTCCATTTTTGATACCTCAAGTTCTCCTGCCCAAGCATGCCCTCTAATCCTAAGTTTTGTATCTTTTTTAATAGTTGCACCAGATTTTGGATAGGTAATTAACGATTTAACAGGCATCGATTCTATAATACGCATGTCCTCATCTTTTACTTTTTCTCCAGGAGCAACTGGATTTGCAGGCACTCTGTAAGCAGTTCCTGTCATTTTAGTACCATCATGTTCTTTATTTCTGATACTAATACGATTAATCCATTTTCCAGATACAGATGCAGGCCAACCACCAGCAACCAAACGTAAAGGATAACCATGAATAAGCGGAATATCTTTGCCATTCATTTGAAACGCCAAAATGGTTTCATCTTGCAGGGCTTTAGGTATTGGGCAACCTCTAGAAATGGGCTCTTTTGTTGGGTCTCCACTTAAATGTGCATCCATAGCATGATAACCTATGTAAACAGCATCACTTTTTATTCCCACATCTTCTAAAACATCTCGCAATCGAACACCTGTCCAAGAAGCACAATGCACAGCACCAACAGTCCATTGATTTCCTTTTGCTGGTGGATCAAACTCACTTCTACCATTTCCTCCACATTCTAACGTTAATTGATAGGTATATTTTTTAAATTTTGTTTTTAAATCGTTTAATGTATATGTTTTTTTACTTTTTACAGATTCACCATCAATCACAAGATTCCATTTTTCTATATTGATGTTTTCAGGTGTTTTTCCATTATTTCTGATAAACATCGCAGCATTCGGAGTGATTTTATCATCTAATAAATGTGCTTGTGCTTCTATATTCCAAGGTTTGTCATTAAGCACTACCATTCCTTTATTTTTATGAAACATTTTAAAAGGATCTGAATCTTGTAGCGCTAAGAGAGTGTATCCTTCAGGTACTTTAGTACCATATACAACTTCTGTTCCTAGAATAGCAGCAAAAGAACCTAATACTGTTTTTTTTACAAAAGATCTTCTTTTCAAAATGATATAATTATAAGTTTATATAATGGGTATGCAAGTTACAATGGTTGGTTATTATTATGTGTAACTAATGTTACATAAAAATAAGAAAGATAAATTTAATTTTACCAACTAATAAATCCATATATCTCATGAATACAATTAAGAAAGATTTCGAAACTAATTTTACAGGTTGGGCATTTGTTTTAGCGGCTGTTTTATTATGGTTTGGTTGGGCTTTATCACCACATCATATAGGAGAATATATTGTCGCTTCAGATTTTACCAAGATTGGTGAAAGTGTATGGTATTGGATATGGATGTATCGTATTCATATTTTTGGCTGGGTAACAATGGGTATTTCTATGTTTGCATTAACGGCTATTACTTCTGGTAGGCCTTATCGTGTTGTGGTATTTCCTGGTATAGGAATGGTAATTGTGGGTACATTTACTTTAGCAATAGCCAACGCTTATTTTTATAATTTTGGAGCCTGGGGTGTTGGTAAAACAGCAGGAATGTCTGCAATTGAAATCACTAAATTTATGGATAATATATTATTTACCAACCAATATGTAACCTGCTTTATTCGTTTTGGACGTATTTTTTCTGGAGTAGGAATGGTGTTATTGGGTTATGCATTTATAAAATGGCAGCTAGTAAGTACTTGGTTAGGTTGGTTTACAATGCTTTTAGGTTTTATAGCTATGGGTATTATTTTAGCTATTCCAGATAATTTTGAAATTTATAAACCAGTTTTTCATATTAAAGCACTTTGGTTACTTACTATGGGCGTAATGATTCTTAAAAAAGGGATTCATTTGCCAGAAACAACAACTAAAAATTAAAAAAAAAATTATTTTATTGACAAACTTTGCAATCATCTTTTTCTTGAATTTCGCCAACCAAGTTGCCTTTGTTATTCATAACAAATCCACAACAATCCATAAAACCTTGAGCAATTAATTTTCGAGCACGTTGAATTTGAGATTTTGTAGTTGATAAACTTTGTTTCAATTGCTCTGCAACTTTTTGTTGTTTTAATCCTTTGATGTCTGATAAAAATAAAGGGTCTCTATATTTTTTTGGTAAGTTTTTTAAGATACCTCTTAAACAATCTTTTTCTGTGTGAAGGTTTTCTGGAATTTCTGTTTCAGCTTCAAAATTTACTATTTCAAAAGTTTGATTTGTAGATTTCCAATGATCTAAAATTGAATTTCTTGCTACAGTAAAACACCAAGATTTTAACTTTGTGATGTCTTTTAAAGTATGCAGTTTTGTGTGAATTTTGATAAAAGTGTCTTGTAAAATATCATCAGCAATGGCAATATTTTTTACCTTGCTGATGATAAATCGTTTTAAATCTTCAGAATATGAAGTCCAAACTTGTTTTGTGGTCATTTAGAATTATTTAGTAATTTATTGTCATTTTGAGCGAAATGAAATGAAGTCAAAAAGATTATATTTTAAGATTTCTCCATAAAGTCGAAATGACACCCTAACTTAACAATTACAGTTACTACAAGAACAGTTTTCGCAAGTACAACTTTTGCAATCTTGGTTTAAACATTCTACACAAGTACAAGAGCACTGATTTTTATAATTTTCCATTTTATTTATTTTAAGGTTCACTTAATAGACAATTAATTTACGGAAAAGATGCAAATAAAATATGTTATTTATATTTCAATAATTATTGAAAGTTTAGAAAATAATTGTATATTTGTTGTATGGAATTAAATGCAGCAAAGAATAAATACATTCAAACATGGGGAAGTTTAGCAACTTCTTGGGGTATTAATAAAACAATGGCGCAAGTACATGCGTTATTATTAGTTTCTACAAAACCACTTTCTGCAGAAGATATTATGGAAACTTTACAGATTTCTCGCGGAAATGTAAATATGAATGTAAGAGCTTTAATTGATTGGGGAATTGTACAAAAAGAATTTGTAGTAGGAGAGCGTAAAGAGTTTTTTGTAGCAGATAAAGACATTTGGGAATTATTCAAACAAATAACTAAAGAGCGTAAAAAACGTGAAATTGAGCCTGTACTAAAAATTTTAGATGAATTAAAAGAATTGGATGATACTACAGAAGAAGGAGTACAATTTAAAAAGGTTGTAGGAGATTTATCTTCTGTAACAACTAAGGTAAACTCTATGTTAGAAAGAGCAATAAAAGCAGATGAACATTGGTTATTATCTAACTTTACCAAACTAATAAAGAAGTAAAAAAATTTGAAAACAAACTTTCAAATATTTCTGAAAGTTTTAAATATTAGAATTATGGAAATTACAGCAACATTTAAAAAATTAAAAACGGAAGTAGAAGAAACTTCTAATGAACAGAAGATTTCAGATTTTTATAACAAAGCGACTGAAGATTATAGGTTTTGGAGTAAAGATTTAAATATGCATTTTGGTTATTATATTCCTTTTAAAACTAGTTTTTTAAGAAGAGATTCTATGTTAAATCAAATGAATAAATATCTATTTTCATTATTAGAGTTAAACAACAGGAGATCTCATATTGCAGATTTAGGTTGTGGGGTTGGAGCTACTATGAAATATGGAATTAATAAAAATTCAAAATTAGCTGTTACCGGTTTTTCAATCTCACAATTTCAAGTAGATTTTGGAAATCAGTATATAAATTCTAATAGAGCAACAATTTTGAACAAGGATTATAGAAAAACAGAATTTTCAAAAAATTCCTTTGATGGAGCTTTGGCTATAGAAAGTTTTTGTCATACAGGTTGCTCTAAAGAGACTTTAAAAGAGGCGTATAGAATTTTAAAACCAAATTCAAATTTGGTAATTGCAGATGCTTTTACAAAGAAATCAAGAAACAGAATGAATCTATTTTCTAAAAAAGTGAATGATGGATTATGTAAAACTTGGAAGTTAGAAAAATTAGGGAATATTTTAGATGTAAAAGAAAACCTTGAAAGTTTAGGTTTTAAAGAAGTAACGATTAAAAATATTTGGTATAGAGTTGCACCATCTGTTTTACACGTTCCATTTACTATAATTGGGTTTATTATTAAAAAGTTATTAAAAAATAAGCCTTTAAATGAAGAAAGTATAGATAATATGAAAGGTTCATTTTATGCCCTCTTAACAAGTTTTTGTTTGCAAGATTTTGGTTATTATGTGATAACTGCTAAGAAATAAAATAGTTTAAATTTATAGAATTTAGAAAAAATGAAAAATAATAATAAAATCACTTTATACATCATAATATTTGTATTATCAGTTGCAAGTATCGTTTTTAGAACATTAAGTAAAGAAGGTTTGGAACAAACATCTTTATTATTTGTAGGTGTGCCAGCATTAATTACAATACTAATTGTTAGATATACAAAAAAACCTAAATCTGCTTATGGAGTAGCGTTTTTAACAATTACATTATTTCTACTATTATGTGGAATTCTTTTTGGTGAGGGTTTGGTTTGTATTATTTTTATGGCACCAATTTTTTATGGCGTAACAGCTATTTTAGTTTGGTTTTATGAGTTTCTAAAAAAGATAGGTAAAAATAAAACTTATGCTATTGCCATTTTGCCAATTTTAATGTTATTATTTCAACCAAATGAGTTAGTTTCAGAACCTAAAATACATTCAATAATTACAATTCAAGAAATTAGTGAAAATCAAGATTTATCTAAATTAAAACTTACACCAAATCTTAAAAATAATTTACCAGTTTTTTTTAAAATAGGATTTCCAAAACCTTTAAAAATTGAAGGAAATGGTTTGAATGTGGGAGATATTAGAACTATAGATTTTAAATCAAATACCAAAGGAATTGGGCAATTAGTTTTAGAAATCAAAGAAAAATCTTATAGTAAAATAATTTTTAAAATTAAAAGTGATAATACCCACATAAATCATTGGTTAACTTATAAAGAAATTAAAATTGAATTAGTTGAAGAAAATGGAGTTAATAAAATTGTATGGACAACAGATTTTATTTGTGATTTAGGACCATCTTGGTATTTTGAACCATTTGAAAAATATGCTGTAAGTTTAATGAATAAGCATTTAATTGCGTCCTATTTTAACTAGAAAAATGAATTTAGAAGAAAAAATAAGAACTATAATTGTGGGTTTGCTCTTGTTAGTTTTGCTTGTTTTTTTTATCAAAAAGAAACAATGTAAAAAAACAAATTGGTCTTTATTCTATAGTTTTATTTGGGTTTTATTTTCGCTACCAATTGTAAACTATTACTTTACAGAATTGGGCTTTTGGAGTTTTAATGAAAAAAATATAATTAAAATTCCTTTTGATATTTTGTTTATTTGGATGTTTTTTTGGGTACTACCTTTTTATCTTTTTAAAGGAAAATTTACAATCATTATTACATTATTTCTTTTATGGATAGATGTTTTAATAATGCCTTATTTAGATAAGTTAGGAGTTTTAGAACTAAGCTCTAATTGGTTAATAGGTGAATTTTTACTGATAATATTAGTTTTTATACCCAGTTATTTGTGGGCAAAATTTAGTTTTGAAAATAAAAATACTGCATTAAGAGCATTATTTCAAGTATTAGTAATGTCTATGTTTTTGTTGATTGTAATTCCTTTTAGTCTAAAAATATTTAATGAAGAAAGTATTAGTTTTGATTTTTCTTTGTTATGGTTTCAAGTTGTTTTTATTTTAGCATTACCCTCATTAATTGCAGTTGTAGATTTATTAGAAAAAGGATCAGGAACTCCATTTCCTTATGACAAAACTAAAAACCTAGTAAGAACTGGTGTTTATGCCTACATAAAAAATCCAATTCAATGGTCATTTACAGTTTTGTTTATTCCATTGTCAGTTTATCATCAGTCTTATTTTTTACTTTTAGGGTTAGTTATTTCAATTTTATATACAACTGGGGTTTCAAACAATCAAGAAAATGAAGATATGAAATTAAGATTTGGAGATTTATGGACTAACTATAAAAAGAAAATTCCAAGTTGGTATTTTTTATGGAAGCCAATAGGTATTCCAAAAGGAGTAATTTATTTTAAACAAAATTGTAACCAATGTGAAGGAATAAAAGAATGGTTTGAAAACCAAAAGTTAAATAATTTAGATATTAAATATTCTAATACTTATAAAGGAAATAAACTTATGCAGGTGACTTACATTAATCATTCAGGAAAAGAATATAAAAGTGTAAAAGCAATTGCAAATGGTTTAGAACATATAAATTTAGGGTACGCAAGTTTGGGTTGGTTTTTAAGGTTTCCTTTAATAAATTTTGTAATTCAAACGATTGTTAATGTATTAGGTTTTAGTAATGAAAATCAAAAATTTAAGAAAACATAAAATGAAAATAAACTTAAAAGAAAACTGGCAAAAAATAAGAATACATTTCAGCAAATCTTTTGGTGCAAATATGCACGTTTCTATTGCTTCTGTAAATGAAGATAATCAACCCACAGTTACACCAATTGGTTCTTTATTTTTGAATAATGACCAAACAGGTTTTTATTTTGAAAAATTTGCTATAAAGTTAAATGTCAATTCTAAAGTGAATAAAAGTATTTGTGTTTTAGCAGTAAATAGTAATAAATGGTTTTGGTTTAAATCTTTATTTAAAATTAAGTTTGATGAATATCCTGCAGTAAAACTACATGGAGAATTAGGAATGAAAAGAGAAGCCACAGAAAAAGAATATAGAGCTTTTCAAAGAAGAATAAGACAAACAAAAAGATTAAAAGGAAGCCAATATTTGTGGCAAGATATGAGTATGGTAAGAGAAATAAAATTTACCAAAGCAGAGAAAATCAATTTAGGGACAATGACAAAGGAATTGTAGATTATTATTAACAAGACCTCACAGATTTTTAAAACCTGTGAGATCTATATTTTAACTTATAGATACTTGCTTTCGCAAGCATAAGCGACCTCTAAAATTTTGTTATCACAAAATTAAGAGTCTGCTTACATATTCCTTCTATACTGCCCACCAACTTTAAACAAAGCTTCAGTAATTTGCCCTAAAGAACACACTTTGGTTGCTTCCATTAGTTTATCAAATAAATTCTCATTTTGAATTGCAGCTTCTTGTAAAATTGCAATTTGTTCCACAACTTTATTCGGATTTGCTTCATTCAATAACTCTTTCGTTTGAATCTGAAATTGTTTCTCTTCCTCAGAAGCACGAATTACTTCTGCTGGCTGAACTGTAGGTGAACCTTTAGAACTCAAAAATGTATTTACACCAATAATTGGGAATGCTCCATTGTGTTTTAAAGTCTCATAATACATACTTTCTTCCTGAATTTTAGAACGCTGATACATCGTTTCCATAGCTCCTAAAACACCACCTCTTTCTGTAATTCTATCGAATTCTAATAAAACTGCTTCTTCAACTAAATCGGTTAATTCTTCAATAATAAATGCACCTTGAATTGGGTTTTCATTTTTAGATAAACCTAATTCTTTATTGATAATCAGCTGAATAGCCATTGCTCTCCTTACAGATTCTTCTGTTGGAGTCGTAATTGCTTCATCATATGCGTTTGTATGCAGAGAATTACAATTATCATTGATTGCGTATAAAGCTTGAAGTGTAGTTCTAATGTCGTTAAAATCAATTTCTTGAGCGTGTAAAGAACGTCCAGAAGTCTGAATGTGATACTTTAACATTTGCGCTCTTGAGTTGGCTCCATATTTGTTTTTCATTGATTTTGCACAAATTTTCCGAGCTACTCTTCCAATTACAGAATATTCTGGATCAATTCCGTTTGAAAAGAAAAAAGATAAGTTTGGACCAAACTTATTAATGTCCATTCCACGACTTAAATAATACTCAACATAAGTAAATCCGTT
>JBGCFX010000076.1:0-2925 GCA_045110395.1 Polaribacter sp. | reverse complement strand
CCTAAAGACTCAAAGAAATAAGCAGAAAAACCACTATGCATTGGATGATTTAATGAATTAGTTGGTCCTTCCATTTTTCCCCCTTCAAACTGTCTTTCTGGCCAAGTTGTAAAACCTGAATTCATTACATAAGTCTGACTTGGGAAATCTGGAGTTGTTAAAATTTGATACGCCAAATCTGCTTTTCCATATTCGCTTAAAACTGTATAAATATATCTGTTTCCGTGAATTCCAGTTGAGTGATGCCCTCCTTTAACCTCAACAATATTATGAACTAAACCATTTACTACACTTTCTATTTCTTCTTTTGGCACCATTTTAAACTGCAATGCTTGTACTGTTGCAGTCTGACTTTGATACCATTTGTGTTTTGTATTAGGAATATTAACTAAAAACTGTTGATTAAAGGCTTTTAATAAAGCTTCTTTTTCTTGTTTCATTTCACTTTCAAAAGCTGAATCATTATTAATTTTAGCAAATTTTTCCATCACTTTTAAAATATCATAAAAATAAGCGTTTGCAGAAATTATAGGATCACATTCCATTGCAGATGGGTTTTTACGCCTGTCCCAAAGTGGTGGACACCAATCTCCCATTCCATCTTGCATAATACCATTTTCATCTTTAAAATTTAAGTAGAAATTGGTTAAACCTTTCATTTCATCATAATAATCATTTATGATAGCATCATCTCCATAAAATTTATAATTGTACCAAGGCAAATACATTGTTGCAACTCCCCAATCTATTTTGGCATAAGTTGATGTTCGTTTTCCTGGAGCAATCATTGTGGGTACTTGAAACTTCAATTCTGGATTGTTGTGTCCTTTTGTTGGTCGCATTTGTGTTTTTATGTCTTCCATATACTTTTTATAAAAATCGTACATATCATAATTGTACAGAGCATATTCGCAAAAAGCGTGTGCATCACCCAACCAACCACATTTTTCTCTATGAGGACAATCTTCTGGAATTCCGTGTAAATTATCTACAATTGTCCATTTACTAATATTATGCATTTTATTTAATAAGGCATCCGAAGATGTAAAACTTCCTGTTTCTTTAGCGTCTGTAGCCACCAAAACAGCTTTTATCATATTGGCATCTGGCTTTTTAGAAATTCCTGTAATTTTAGCATATCTAAATCCGTGATAACTAAATTTTGGTTCCCAAGATTCTTCTTGATTTCCTTTACAAATGTATTGGTAAACTTGTGTCATTCCGTTTGCGCCACCACCTGTAGAACCTTTAAAAATATCTTTTCCATTGGTTAATAAAGCTTCTGTGGTAACAATTTCTATGAGTTGATTTTTTTGTTCTTTTACATTTATTTTTACCCAACCTGCAATATTTTGACCAAAATCTACAATCCAATTTCCATCTGTTCCTTTAAACACTTTTTTTGGTTCTAAAACTTGTAATTTTTTAATTGCGGCAATTTGTTGTGCGCTTACTTTCTTTAATTTGGGTGATGCTACTTTTGCATTTCCCCAATTATCATCATTGTAACCAACAGAAGTCCAATTCCCTAATTCGTAATTGGCATCATAAGTATCTCCTCCATAAATATTATTAAAAACAATTGGTCCAGTGGCTTCTTTCCAGTTTTCATCAGTATAAAAATCTTTTGTAGAACCATCTGTATAATTTACTTTTATCAAAAGTTTTACAGTTGGTGGACCATAAGCCAAATCTCTTTCAGATTCTGGGTCGCGTTTCCAAGAAATATTTTGCCCATAAAATCCATTTCCTAAAGTAATACCGAATGCATTTTTGCCTTCTTTTACGTTTTTTGTAATATCGTATTTTACATAATAGGCTTGCTTATCGTAATTTGAAGGTGCAGGATCTAGTACGTGATCACCCACTTTATTACCATTTAAATACAACTCATAATACCCCAAACCACAAATATAGGCTTGCGCATTTGCAATTTGTTTATCTATATTAAGTTCGTTTCTAAAATAACTTGCAGCAAAACCATCAACTAGAATTGGTGCTTTCATTCTGCCAGTTTTGTAATCTCTAAAACGATGTTTTGAAGTTCTAGTATCATTATTTAACGTAATCCATTTAGAAGTTCCCCAGTTTTTTTTGTTGATAATTGCGGTTTCAAATTCTTGAGGTTTAGACCAAGAAGAAGCTGCATTACTTTCATCCCAAATTTTTACTTTCCAAAAGTATTTTTGCATCGCTTTAATTGCTTTGCCTTTGTATTTTACAAAAGTAGATTTGTTACTTGCTACTTTTTTTGAGTTCCATAAATCCGCATCAGTTTCATTTAATTTTTCTTCTGATGATGCTACCAAAATATGATACGCAGATTGCGATTTGTTAAATCCATCTGCATTTACAATCCAAGAAAAATCGAACTGATTGTTTTCTATAGTAATTGGGTTTTCTTTGGCATTTACTAACAGTTTATCAAAAGACATTGATGTTTTTAAAGTGGATTTTTCTGAGCAGGAAAAACAGAAAATCGCCATAAAAACCAATAACAATAGCAGTTGTTTTTTTATCATTATAATTTATTTGAATTGAAAGTTATTATTTTACTATAATTTTATGATTCGAAATTCTTTGCTCACTCTCTAATTGTAAGATGTAAACACCTGATTGCATATGCGCTAAACGAACTTGTTTTTGTGACACAAAATTCCCTTTTTGAATTGTTACGCCATTTATTGAATAAATTTTGTACTGTGCTTTTTGTCCATTTTTTATTTTGATATTAAACACACCTCTACTCGGATTTGGAAATATATTAATTTTCTGTTCTTGCGCTATTTCTGAAGTTGATAAAGTTGCATTACTTAATTCTATACTATTTATTGAAAATTTAGGCAAGGTAATTCCTTCATTGCCTTGGCTAATTATAGTTAACGGATCTATATCAATTCCCATAGTTCTTTCTTCATCCATCGT
>JBGCFX010000075.1:0-2511 GCA_045110395.1 Polaribacter sp. | reverse complement strand
TTACCTAAACGACTAATCTTTTTAATTATGTCGGTGTATAGTTTTTTATGGTTTACTTTCATCTTCTGAACGTTTTTCCTTTAAACTCTATGATATTATACATTTCGTAAATTCTATCATAAACCTGATTACTGTACTTAGTTTTAAATTCCAGCAAAGCTTCTAGTACATTTCCATTATGACCTTTAGCAAAATTAACAGATATGTGAGTCTTTTTTTTATTATTATAACGCTCTTGAAACAATGAGTTTAATAGGTTCTTTTTACCATAAACTAAAGCTAACGGCTCTGATTTCACATCATCTAAATATAATTCTGAGGAAGTAAGCATTTTCCAAAGTCTTTCTAGTATTTCTGGATGATTATGCTTTGATGCTTCCTCATATTTCTGAACGACTTCATGTGTAGAAAACCTACCGAAACTATAACCATCTAAGCCGATAAACATTCTTTGAAAAGTATTCATAATTGATGTTTTCCCGTTACCGAAACCACCAACAATACATAGTCCTTTTTCTAAACTCGGTTGACTTAAAAAATTACCTTTATCATCTTTTACGCCATAGTTTAAAAACCTTTTATCTTTAGAAAAATAAAGCAACAAAGGCTCTAAATTTAGCAATGTGTCTTTGGTTTCTTTAAATTTTTTGCCGTTTGTTTTTTTATAATAATTTTTGAAAACAATTTCTGTATTGTCTCTGTTTATACGTTTTATTGCTTCTAATTTTTTATCTTGTATAGATTTTAACCTACTGTCTAGGCTAGATTTATTTTGTTGTAATTTTTTAACATATTCTGTTATACCATGATAATCTTCAAATAATTTTATATCGGCTTTTTGTCTTTTTAAAAGTGCGTTATTAGGTATTTTCTTTAATATGTCGTACTTCCTTTTGCCTACAACAACACTACCATCATCCAATACAGTTCTAATCATTCTTTTTTCTTTACTTTCATATTTTGAAGCTGCTGAATTTTTTAAATAATCATCAATCGTAAATTTATCATCGTTAACTTCTTTTTGGTTTTTATCTGTTATCATCTTCTGTATTTGGCGTTGTTCCTTTTATATTTTCTTTAAATTGTTTTGACCTTTTAAGCCAAGTTTTTAATCTTAGTTCTGTGTTAAAGCTTTTTTCTTTTTCTTTTCTGAATTTTCTATCTCGCTCACCATGTTCTGTCCAATATTCATAAAATTCTTTTAACATTAACTTATCATAAATTTCTAAATATGGACGTAAGGAATTGTAAAATTCCTGTTTTCTTTCTTCTATAGTTTTATATACTTTAGTTTCCTCTAGTATAGTTTGTGGTTTTATTACACCTTCACTATCACATTTATTAGGTTTATGTTTACTTTTTAATGGTTTACGTACCCCTAAACTCTCTAAAAGTAAGAGTATTGATTTTTCGTTAATACACTCATTTGTTCTTTTTGCATAAGCATCTTTAATACTATCTACATATTTAGGACTAAATAAAATATTATTATCGTTCCATAAACTTAAATCAAATTCTTTCAATTTAATTAAATCCGATATAATATCTAAAAGTCTCTCTTCAGAAACTAAACATCTATCTGAAAGAAACATTATTTGTATTTCATCAGATAAATTTAAGTAATGAAAATCCGTATTACCTAACTCTTCTAATATCTTAAACCAAACAGCATAACCATCATTTCCATACTTTTTTTCCATATAACTCATTTTTTTACCATGAGTTACAGGGTGCGGAAAATATTCTACTTTGTTTTTTTGAGGTCTAGCCATTAATCCTCTATTTTAAAAGATTCTAATATCTCATTAGCACGTTCTAAATTATCACAAGTCCAAGCCCATAAACCGAATGCTTTATTTGTTGGATAACTAATACAATCATACATTGTATTTTCTTTGCGTTTAAAAACTTCGTAGTGTATTGTATCGATTCCTTTTACTTCGTAGATAAAACCGTAATTATTCTTGCTTATTTGGTTAAATACATATCCTTTAACTTGACCTCTTCCAGAGAAGTATTCTTTTAGTTCTTTCATCTTATAAAACAATAAACCTTTAAAAATCTAAGCGTGGTCTGACAAACGCTTTTCATTTTAAAGGTATATATGTTAATGTCGTTTAGGTTATTATGGTGTCAGACCATAACCTATCACAAAGATAATAAAATATAATACATATCAAAGTATTATTTTAATTATTTCACCTCACTTATAGAAGGTTTTTAGTTTTTAAGTTCTCTTATATTTGTTGGTACACCATCATAATCTTCAGCGACCGAATGTTCGTTTTCGTCAGGATGTTCAAATTGCCCATTGAGAATATCTGTTCTTTGGTCAGCTATTTTAATAGCTTCCTCTAAACTATTTGCTTTTACTTTTGTTGTTACAGATATTGTGCAATGGGCAATTAAATTGTATTCTATTTCTTTGTTCTCTTTACTCATGGTTATTTACTTTTAAATTGCTTTTTGGTTTGCTTAGTCATTGGAATTATTTCTATTTGCTCAATGGGT
>JBGCFX010000074.1:0-9340 GCA_045110395.1 Polaribacter sp. | reverse complement strand
TGTTGTTCTATCCATACTTTGACTGAAACTTAATTGAATGTCGTCAGTTAAGTCGTAAATTAAATCAGTTCCTAACAAAGTTCTGTTTCTTAAAAAAGTGTTTTCATCTAATTGAGCTCTATACAAAGGATTTTGGAAGTTACCTGCTTGTACATCGTATCCTGGGATGCCATTATTTTGAAACTGTCCATTAGCGTCTTTAGCATTCAAATTAATAAAAGGTTCTACAGTTAATGCACTGTAGAAAAAGTTTCCACCTTGACCACCTTCAGTAATGTTTTGTCCATCAGATTTTGTTAAAGAACCAGTAAACTTAATTTCTAATTTATCAGTTGGTTTTACACCAAAATTAGCTCTTACTGTTTGTCTTCTAAAAGGAGGTACTGGCTCTAAAGCCCCACCTTGGTTCATATCCTGAAAAGATAAGTAGTAGTTATAAACATCTTCAGAACCTGACAAAGAAACTGTATTTGTACTTACTGCTTGGGGTTGAAAAAGACCATCTACATTATCATAAGTTGTGCTTAAGTAGTCATTGTTAAATAAACCATCAGGATCTAAAACTCTGTTTCCAGAAGATAAATCAAAACCAAAGTTACTTGTTGCAGGCGTTGTTGGGTCATTATCCCAGTCTCCATTTCTAACACCTAAAGGGTCATTGGTATATGAATGCTTGCTTGATACAGGATAGTCGTTTGCTATAGAAGAAAAACCATACTCAGATCTTAAAGTAACATTAAATTTACCTTTACCTTTTTTAGTAATAATCTGAATTACACCATTTGCAGCTAAAGAACCATAAAGAGATGCAGCTGCAGCTCCTTTTACAACTTCCATACTAGCAATGTCTTCTACAGGAATATCTCTTAAACTACCATTTGTAATAATTCCATCAACAATAATTAACGGACTTTGAGAACCACTAATAGAAGTAGAACCTCTTAATCTAATCTGCGGAGCAGAAGAAGGGTTTCCAGAAGGTTGTACAACTCTAACCCCAGCAACTTTACCTCTTAAGGCATTTGCAGGATCTGCTGCAGGTACTTCTTGTAAAGCTTTTGTGCTAACTTTTGCAAGTGAAAAACCTAACTTTTTAGTTGAAGTTCCTCTTGCAACACCTGTTACAACGATTTCATCTAAAACGTTATCATCTTGAATCATTTTTAAATTAATCGTATTAGAACCGCCAACAGTTCTTTGAGATACTTTATAACCAAGGTATCTAAATACTAAAACATCTCCAGAACTAGCTTTGATGCTATATTTTCCATCAAAATCAGTTTCAGTACCTGTGGTTGTTCCTTTAATTACAACACTTACTCCTGGTAAAGCTCCTGACTCATCAGATACTGTTCCAGAAATAGTTTTTTGCTGTGCAAAGGAAATTTGCACTACAAACGCTAGTAAAAGCGTTAAAATTCCATTAAACTTTGTCTTCATTTTATAATTATTTGAATTAATTAAGCCCAAAAGTCTTAAATAAATCTTAAAAAAACAATTTTTTAACATAAAAAAGAAGTTTAAATAACATAGATTTATAAAAAAAAAGTCAAATTATCTATGTATGAGTGTAGAAATTAAGCTTTTATTCTTTTTATTTATTATTAGAAATAATTAATAAAACTCAAAATAAACTTGGTTTGTTTGAAGTTTAAGGTGCTTTTTATGTTGTTTCCGTTAACAATCCCGACATTAATTAACGATTTTTTAGTAAAAAATCTGTATCCAAGTCCAATTCCTAATAAATAATTAACATTTAAGTTTGCTTTAACTTTTGCAAAATCTGTTATAGAGTATAAATAAGACTTATTTGATGTGTTTATTCTATACTCAATATTGAAATAAGAATAATTATTGGTAAAAATAGATTGTTCGTTAAAACCTCTTAAAGAATTTGCACCTCCAATTCTAAAGACTTCGTTATCAATAAAAGAATCTGAATTTAAATATCCTGTTTCATTTTTTATAAAAATACTATTATTAGAATTTAAGTTCCATAAATAAGAAATTATGGTTTTTATTTTAAATTGATTTAAAGAATTTGCGCTTGTGTTTCTTTTTCCGAAAGTAGGATTTACTTCTAAATAAAAAGTGTTATTAAAAAAGTAATCATTTTTGGGGATATTGTATCTAAATTGGAAACCGAAAAAGTAATTTTCAAACGTTTCAATATTATTATTAATTGTTTCTTCTAAATTTTCTGATGACTCAGAATTATAAATTAAAGCAATTCTTGTTTTTGAATTAATGTTGTAGAATAATTCCGAATCAAATTTTGTGTTAATAAAAGAAGAGTCTTGTTTGTAAATCGAAAAAGAAAGTTTTGGACTAAATTTTGAGTTAAATATATAAGGTATTTCTGTTGATATTTTAAACTCCTGCCTTTCTTCGCCAATACTATTCCAGAATAAATTAAATTTTTCGCCAGTATTTAAGATGTTATTTAGTTTTAAATCGATATTTCCATTAAATAAAACCTTCCCATTTTCTTTGGATGCAAAATTTATGATACCATCAAAACTGTTATTTTGTTGTTTTCTCAGAAACATATATAATAAGGTAGAATCTTTTGTGAATAAAATTTCTGGAGGCTTAATTACTTTTATAAATTGTATGTTTTTAGATAAGTCAGATATTTCTTTTATTTTCTGTTGATTGATAATAGTATTCGGTTTTATATTGAAATAATTTCTCAAATAAGATTTAGGGAAATTTTCATAACCTTTTATAATAACTTTGTTTATTATTCTTTTTTTAGATCGATAAATATCTAAATCAGCAAAAAGCGTATTATTTTTAATTAAAATATTTTTTAGTTGAACTTTAGAGAAAGATTTGCCTTCTTTATCCAAATTCTTTGAAATATCGGATAAAGTAATTTGTAATTTTTTTATAGATATAATTATCTTGTTATTTTCTTTTTCGATTTTTTTGAACAAAAAATTATCTTTCTTATTTATCTTTATGACAGCTTTATCTACTTTGTAGTTTAAACTAAAATAAGCAATATATTTTTTTTTGATTTTTTTAATGCTGTCAATAGTATTTGTAAAGTATCCGATATTTTTTAAATAATTCGATATTTTATCAACTTCTTTGAAAATAGTAATAGAGTCTTTATGTTTTTCTTGAAAATCAATCTTTTCTAAAATTAATAGTTCAGATTTGTTTTTTGAAGTAAGTTTTAAATAGAAGTCTTGTGCAAAAAAACCTTGAAAAGAAATTAAGAGGAATGCTATATATATATAATGAGTAATTTTTTTCTTCAAAATAGATGTTTATTGGGTTCAAAAGTAAATGAAAATCATAAAACTTAGCCAGTAAAAAATCATTTAGAAAAAATAACTTACTGATATTTGAATAATTAGAATTTAATTGTACATTTGCAGACTCTTAAAAAAGAGCAAGGTTTAATTATAAACGAAAAACAGTAATAATTTAGTATGCCAACTATTCAACAATTAGTTCGTAAAGGAAGAACCAAAATAACTAAGAAGAGTAAATCGGCTGCTTTGCAGGGAAGTCCTCAAAGACGTGGAGTTTGTACACGTGTTTATACTACAACGCCAAAAAAACCTAATTCAGCAATGCGTAAAGTTGCCAGAGTTAGATTAACAAATGGTAATGAGATAAACGCATACATTCCAGGTGAAGGACATAACCTACAGGAGCACTCGATAGTATTAGTTAGAGGTGGAAGGGTAAAAGATTTACCAGGTGTTAAATATCACGTAGTACGTGGTGCATTAGATACAGCAGGTGTTGAGGGTAGAACCCAACGTAGATCTAAGTATGGTGCAAAACGCCCAAAGAAGTAAAACAAGTTTAAAGTTTAAGTTTTAATTGTTTGATGTTTTTCACAAAAACGGATGACAAAAAACTAAAAACTAAAAGCTAAAAACTCAAGAGAAGACATGAGAAAAAGAGCAGCAAAAAAAAGAGTCTTATTACCAGATCCTAAATTTAATGATCAGTTAGTAACGCGTTTCGTTAATAACTTAATGTGGAGTGGTAAGAAGTCAGTAGCATTTAAAGTGTTTTACGATGCAATGGATATCGTAGAGGAAAGAAAAGGAGAAGGCGAAGAAAAATCGGCTTTAGAAATTTGGAAAGATGGATTGTCTAATGTAATGCCTCACGTAGAGGTTCGTTCTAGACGTGTTGGTGGTGCAACATTCCAAATTCCAATGCAAATTAGACCAGACCGTAAAGTATCTATGGCTATTAAATGGATGATTTTGTATACTCGCAAGAGAAACGAAAAAACAATGGCACAGCGTTTGGCTGCTGAAATTTTAGCTGCGGCTAAAGAAGAGGGGGCTGCTGTTAAGAAAAAAACTGATACTCATAAGATGGCAGAGGCTAACAAAGCTTTCTCTCACTTCAGATTTTAATAGAAATGGCTAGAGATTTAAAATATACAAGAAATATTGGTATTGCAGCACATATTGATGCTGGTAAAACCACAACTACAGAGCGTGTACTTTATTATACAGGTGTCTCTCATAAAATTGGAGAAGTACACGATGGTGCAGCTACAATGGATTGGATGGAGCAAGAGCAAGAAAGAGGTATTACAATTACTTCTGCTGCTACAACTTGTACATGGCAGTTTCCATTAGAAAATGCAGAACCAACTCCAGAAACTAAAGGATATCACTTTAATATTATTGATACTCCTGGTCACGTAGATTTTACTGTTGAAGTAAACAGATCTTTACGTGTATTAGATGGTTTGGTGTTTTTGTTTTCTGCTGTTGATGGTGTAGAGCCTCAATCTGAAACCAACTGGAGATTAGCAGACAACTATAAAGTACCAAGAATTGGTTTTGTTAATAAAATGGATCGTCAAGGATCTGACTTTTTAGGTGTTTGTCAACAAGTAAAAGATATGTTGAAGTCAAATGCGGTTCCAATCGTTTTAAATATTGGTGACGAGGATGATTTTAAAGGTATTATAGATTTAGTTAAAAATCGTGCTATTGTATGGCATGATGAAACTCAAGGAGCAACTTTCGATGTAATCGAAATTCCTGAAGAGTTGAAAGAAGAAGCTCGCAAGTATCGTGCACTTTTAATTGAAGAAGTAGCAAGTTACGATGAAAATCTTTTAGAGAAATTTATGGAAGATGAGGACTCGATTACAGAAGAAGAAGTGCATGCTGCACTTAGAGCTGCTGTAATGGATATGGCTATCATTCCTATGATTTGTGGTTCTGCATTTAAAAATAAAGGTGTTCAGTTTCTTTTAGATGCTGTTTGTCGTTATTTACCTTCTCCTATGGATAAAGAAGGTATTGTAGGTGTTAACCCAGATACAGAAGAAGAAGAAATTCGTAAACCAAGTGTAGATGAGCCTTTTGCAGCTTTAGCATTCAAAATTGCAACAGATCCTTTTGTAGGTCGTTTAGCATTTTTTAGAGCATATTCAGGTCGTTTAGATGCTGGTTCATATGTTTTAAATAATCGTTCAGGTAAAAAAGAGCGTATTTCACGTATTTATCAAATGCACGCTAATAAGCAAAACGCAATTGATTATATCGAAGCTGGTGATATTGGTGCTGCTGTAGGTTTTAAATCTATTAAAACTGGTGATACTTTAACTGCTGAAAAATCTCCTTTAGTGTTAGAGTCTATGGATTTTCCAGATCCAGTAATTGGTATTGCTGTTGAGCCTAAAACTAAAGCAGATGTTGATAAGTTAGGAATCGGACTTGGTAAATTAGCTGAAGAGGATCCTACTTTTACAGTACGTTCAGACGAAGCTTCAGGTCAGACTATTATTTCTGGAATGGGTGAATTACATTTAGATGTAATTGTAGATCGTTTAAGAAGAGAGTTCAAAGTTGAAGTAAATCAAGGGCAACCTCAAGTAGAATATAAAGAAGCTATTACTGCAGAAGCAGAACATAGGGAAATTTATAAGAAACAATCTGGTGGTCGTGGTAAATTTGCTGACATAGTATTTACTATTGGTCCAGCTGATGAAGGTACTCAAGGCTTACAATTTGCATCTGTAATCAAAGGAGGTAATGTTCCTAGAGAATTTGTTCCTTCTGTAGAGAAAGGGTTTAAAGAAGCTATGAAGAATGGTCCTTTAGCAGGTTATGAAATGGATTCTATGAAAGTTACATTAAGAGATGGTTCTTTCCACGCTGTGGATTCTGATGCATTATCTTTTGAGTTAGCTGCGAAATTAGGGTTTAAAAATTCTGCAAAATCTGCTAAAGCAAAAATTATGGAGCCTTTAATGAAGTTAGAAGTTCTAACTCCTGAAGAAAATATGGGTGATATAGTTGGTGATTTAAACAGAAGAAGAGGTCAAGTTAACGATATGTCTGATAGAGCAGGGTCTAAAGTTGTAAAAGCAATTGTACCATTATCAGAAATGTTTGGTTATGTTACAGCTTTAAGAACAATGTCTTCTGGTAGAGCAACATCTACAATGGAATTTTCACATTATGCTGAAACACCATCAAATATTTCTGAAGAAGTAATTGCTGCTGCTAAAGGATAATCAACTAAATAATACAACATGAGTCAAAAAATTAGAATAAAATTAAAGTCTTACGATTACAATTTAGTAGATAAATCTGCTGAAAAAATTGTAAAGACGGTAAAAAGTACAGGTGCTGTTGTAAACGGACCAATACCATTACCAACACATAAAAAGATTTTTACAGTATTACGTTCACCACACGTGAATAAAAAATCTAGAGAGCAATTTCAATTAGCTGCTTACAAAAGATTATTAGACATTTATAGTTCTTCTTCAAAAACTATCGATGCTTTAATGAAGCTTGAGTTACCAAGTGGTGTTGAAGTTGAAATCAAAGTTTAAAAAAAGTAAATATTAATTTTCGGTTTAATTTTGTTAAACCGAAAATTTTTAATACTTTTGCAACCCGAAATAGGGTAGGGAGAGCTGTTTTTGAGTGTAAATTCAATAACAGTAACATGTCTGGAGCGTTTCGCAAAAGAAAAACGGAAAAAACAAAATCAGCGTTGAATTTGTTTTACGCTGTTTTTTTTGAGCAAAACTTAAAAGATAGAAATGAAACTTTTGTTTCAAACAATATTTAATAATAGACGCGCTGAATAAATATTTAATCGTCTAAAAAATTAACAAGAATGTCTGGGTTAATAGGAAGAAAAATTGGAATGACCAGTTTATTTGACGAGAATGGGAAAAATATTCCTTGTACCGTTATTGAAGCAGGTCCTTGCGTTGTTACCCAAGTCAGAACCACAGAGGTTGACGGCTACAATGCGTTGCAGCTTGGTTTCGATGACAAAAAGGCGAAGAGTTCTAACAAAGCGTTAGATGGTCACTTTAAAAAAGCTGGCTCCACTGCTAAGAAAAAAGTCGTTGAATTCCAAGGATTTGAAGAAAAATATAAATTAGGAGACTCTATTACAGTTGAACATTTTGAAGAAGGCGAATTCGTTGATGTATCTGGTGTGTCAAAAGGTAAGGGTTTTCAAGGTGTTGTAAAGCGTCATGGTTTTGCTGGTGTTGGTCAAGCAACTCATGGTCAGCATAACAGGTTAAGAGCCCCAGGTTCTATTGGTGCTGCATCTTACCCTGCAAGAGTATTTAAAGGAATGCGTATGGCAGGTAGAATGGGTGGAGATAAAGTGAAAGTACAAAACTTAAGAGTATTAAAAGTAGTTGCTGAAAAGAACTTACTTGTTGTTAAAGGAGCAATTCCTGGACACAAAAATGCTTTTGTAACTATTCAGAAATAATGAAAGTAGCAGTTTTAGATATTACAGGAAAAGATACAGGAAGGAAAGTTGAACTTTCTAAAGATGTATTCGGGATTGAGCCTAATGATCATGCTATTTATTTAGATGTTAAGCAATATTTGGCTAATCAACGTCAAGGAACGCATAAAGCTAAAGAAAGAGCAGAGATTTCTGGTTCTACAAGAAAGATAAAAAAACAAAAAGGAACTGGTACTGCAAGAGCGGGTTCTATCAAGTCTGGTGTTTTTAGAGGTGGAGGACGTATGTTTGGGCCAAGACCAAGAAGTTATTCTTTTAAATTGAATAAAAACTTAAAGCGTTTAGCACGTAAGTCTGCTTTAAGTATTCAAGCAAACGATAAAAATTTAGTAGTAATTGAAGATTTTAACTTTGATAATCCAAAGACTAAAAACTTTGTAGATGTATTAAAAGCATTAGAATTAGATACTAAAAAATCTTTGTTTGTTCTAGGTGGTGAAAACAATAATGTTTATTTATCATCTCGTAACTTAAAAAACTCTAAAGTTGTAAAGGCTTCAGAAATTAATACTTATGGTGTTTTAAATGCTAATAAAGTGGTGATTACTGAAGGTTCTTTAGAAGGAATTAATACAAATTTAAGCAAATAGGGATTCAAAATGAGTATTTTAATAAAACCTATTATCACAGAAAAAGCTACAAACGATAGTGAATTATTTAATCGTTATACGTTTGTTGTAGATAGTAAAGCTAACAAGTTAGAAATTAAAAATGCTGTTGAAACAGCTTACGGGGTTTCTATCTCGAGCGTAAAAACTTTAAATTATCCAATTCAAAGGAATACTAAGTTTACTAAGAAAGGTTTAGTAACTGGTATTAAGAGTGGATACAAAAAAGCAATCGTTCAAGTAGCAGAAGGAGAAAGCATTGATTTTTATAACAATCTTTAAGAAAGACAAATGTCAGTTAGAAAATTAAAACCAATAACACCAGGTCAGCGTTTTAGAGTTGTAAATGGGTTCGACACCATAACAACTGATAAGCCGGAAAAGTCATTATTGGCTCCGAAAAAAAGATCTGGAGGTCGAAACAGTCAAGGTAGAATGACAACTCGTAATATAGGAGGTGGTCATAAACAAAGATATCGTATTATCGATTTTAAGAAAGATAAAAACGGTATTCCTGCAACAGTAAAAACTATAGAGTATGATCCAAATCGTACTGCATTTATTGCTTTACTTAGTTATGCTGATGGAGAAAAGCGTTATGTAATTGCGCAAAACGGTTTAAAAGTAGGTCAAACAGTAATTTCAGGTACAAACATTGCTCCAGAAGTTGGAAACACAATGTTATTAAGCGAAATTCCTTTAGGAACTACAATATCTTGTATAGAGTTACGTCCTGAGCAAGGAGCTGTAATGGCACGTTCTGCAGGTTCTTTTGCACAGTTAATGGCAAGAGATGGTAAGTATGCAACTGTTAAGTTGCCTTCTGGAGAAACAAGACTTATCTTGTTAACCTGTACAGCTACAATTGGAGTTGTCTCTAATTCAGATCATCAATTATTAGTATCTGGTAAAGCAGGTAGAAGAAGATGGTTAGGTAGAAGACC
>JBGCFX010000073.1:0-5697 GCA_045110395.1 Polaribacter sp. | reverse complement strand
GAAAGTAAACTGTTTTTTTTTTTTTTTTTTTCTGCTTGCAAAATTTCATTCGTTGTTGAATTTCTCCATTCTGTATATTTCCAATCTCCATCTGTAGTTGTGCAACCCATTATTTTTTTATCTTTTTAATATACACTGTAGGCTGCTTCATCCCATTTTTTATCTGGATTATCAATTACAGATAACAAACTTTTTCCATCAGATTTTGGACCTTTTAAACCACAATAATCTACCAATGTTGAAAAAATGTCTACATTTTCTACCAAAGCATCAGAAGTTTTATTGGTTACTCTATTTTTGTGGTTCGTTTCTCTACTAACAATTAAAGGAACTCTTACATCAATTTCCATATTAGATTGCTTACACCAAGATGCATATTCGCCAATTTTATAACCATGATCACTCATAAAAATAATCATGGTGTTTTTTCTTAAATCTAACTCTTCTAAAGTTTGCATAACCCTACCCACTTGCGCATCTATGTAACTAATTGATGCGTGATAACCATGCATTAAATCTCTTGTCAAATCATCATTTAAATCTCCTTTTTTAGGTATTCCATGATATCCTTTTAATTCTCCCCAAGGACTTAAAGCTAACCTATAAACTCCTTCTGGTTTTTTTCTTGAGGGAATTTTAAAATCATTTTTATCATATAAATCCCAATATTTTTTAGGTGCATTAAATGGTAAATGTGGTTTGCTTAAACCTACAAACATTAAAAAATTATCATTTTTAATTTTGTGTAACGTTTCCACTGCATTTTTAGCAACTCTACCATCTTTATAAGCTTCATCTGGAACATCTGCAAAATCAAAAGCGGGTCCTTTTAGTCTTTTTTTTCCCTCTTTTTTTAATTTATTTAATAAAGCTATGTTCTTTGGGTTATGATAGCTATTTTCTTCTTTCTCAAAATAGTTTGTCCATTCTTTTTTATCATCAGTTCCATGATGATATACTTTACCTATGCTAACAGTTTTGTAGCCATTTTGTTTAAACAATTGTGGCATAGAAACCACGTCTTTATGAATTTTACGAAGTGGTGTAAATATGCTATAAATCCCTAAAGTTTCTGGTCGTAAACCTGTTAAAGTACTCATTCTTGATGGTGCGCAAATTGCCTGTTGCACATAAGCTTTATTGAACATTACTCCATCTTTTGCCAATTTATCAATATTAGGAGTTAACGCAGTTTTACTTCCATAACAACCTAGTTCTGCTCGTAAATCATCTACATAAAAAATTAAAACGTTGGGTTTTTCTTTTTGAGCAAATACACCCGAAAAAGGTAAAATCATTACTAATAAAAGTAAAATTCTATTCATAATATTAAGCTGTTTTCTATTTATAATTTTTTAATCATTTAATGGTTTTGGCGATTGTACAACGCCTTTTCCTTCTTTCCAACTCCACCAATTTATAGCTCTACGCTTTTCATCCAAAGTATAGTTCCATTTTTTTAAATAATAATGTTTATCTTTAAAATCGTCTCCTATTTTTTCTAGAGCAACATTCAATTTATTATCTAACTTTTTTTGAAGATCTGTAAATTCAGGGTTACCCAGTAAATTGTTCAATTGATAGGGATCATTTAGATTATCAAAAAACATATTTGCTCCTTTTGTTGTTCTTCCATAAGTATATTGTTTGGTTTTAATTACTCTATAAGCAGGGTCTTTGTAATTTGCTCCAAATGGAGCAACTCCCATAATTAATGCAACTCTGTCTGCATCTGGATTTGGGTTTTTTATCAATTTTGATAAATTCTCACCTTCAATGTCTTTAGGGATTTCCAAATTTGTTAATACTAATAATGATGGTAAAATGTCAGGAGTTGTTAATGGTGCATTCACAATTTTTCCTTTTTGATTTTCTATCCCTGGATAACTGATTAAAAACGGAACTCTAGAAGCCTCATCCCAAGCTAGTTGTTTTACAAAGGGTTTTACACCATGTGCACCCATCATTTCTCCATGATCTGCTGAAAAAACAATAATGGTGTTTTTAGATAATTTTAGCTCTTTAATTTTATCCAACAAATTTCCAATAGCTTCATCTGTAGCTGTTGCATGTGCATAATAACCTTGTAATTCTTTGCGACTTCTATCTTTGAATTCTTCAGCAACATTTGGGTTTATAGTTAAACTTTCTGGAGGATACATCTTTTTATATTTCTTTGGAGCAGTGCCATGAGGATAATGTGGCGTTGCAATTGAAACTACTGCTAAAAATGGTTTTTTGTCTTTAGCGTGTTTTTCTAAATACTTGTTTGCATCTTTAACAATGGCAAAAGGTGAGTATTCTTTCCAATGCTTTATTTTAGTATTATCATTATCATAATAAGGCATTTTTGTATAGTTATGTGAACATTCTAAAGCCTTCCAATACTCAAAACCTTGACGTCTTTCTTTTGGAATATATGTTGATCTTCCATGACCATCTAAATGCCATTTACCCCAATAAGCAGTATTATAACCAGCTTCTTTAAATAGCTCTGCCATAGTTACTTCTTCTGCAGGTAAGTATAAATCGTTTACAAACATACCTGTTGTTGTTGGAAATTTACCAGTTAATAACGCAGCTCTATGAGGTGTACAAACTGGTGTTACAGAAACTGCATTGGTAAAGTTTACGGATTCTTTTGCAAAAGCATCTAAATTTGGGGTTTTTACATCTGGATTTCCTGCATAACCTAAAGCTGAACCTCGCCATTGGTCTGTAAGTATGTAGACAATGTTTGGTTTTTTTGAGGTTTTACTAGTATCAGCCTCTACATCTTTCACATCCTTTTTACAACTAATAGTTATTAAAAAAAAAGTTAGCAAACATAAAATAACTCTTTTCATTTTTAATACTATTTTAATTTTGATTGAAATTTATAGGTTCCTGCTTTTACAACTAACTCAAACACATCACCATCACTTTTTATTAATTTTAGGGTTTTATTTTCTTTAAATGTATTTCCATTTAATTTTAATTCTGATGCTGTATCTGCAGGAATTAAAACCTTTGCTGTTGTATTTGGAGGTATTGTAGTTTCCAAAGAAAATACATCATTCTTTATTTTCCAAGAACTTGAAACCTTACCATAAGGTGTATTTAAACTGGCTGATGCTGAGGTTAATGGGTTTCTTGGTTGTGGAGCAATCTGGATCATTTTATAACCTGCTTCTAAAGGGGCAATACCTGCAACTCTGTCGTACATCCCCTCCGCAACTGCTCCATAAGCATAATGGTTTAAACTATTCATACTCATAGGGTTGTAACCGTCTTTTTTGCTGTAACTATTCCAACGCTCCCAAATAGTGGTTGCTCCTTGGTTGATGGAGTAAAACCAAGATGGATATGTTTCATTAAACAATAGTTTGTACATCAAATCTATTTCTCCTATTTCATCCAGAACCTGAGATAATAAAGGTGTACCCAAAAAGCCGGTTCTTAAATGATTATCTGCATCTTTTAATTTTCTTAGTAAATTAGCTTGCGCATTTTTTTGTTTATTTTTTGGCAATAAATCAAAAGCTAAAGCTAATAAATAGGAAGTTTGTGTTTCATTCTCACTTTTTAGTTTTCCTTTTTCGTCAAAAAATCTTTTATCGAAAGCATTGGCTATGATTTTAAACAATGTTTCGTATTTAGCTTGCGCTTCTTTTTTACCTAGAACTTGAGCAGATTGCGCTGTTAATTTTGCTGATTGTGCAAAAAATGCAGTTCCTATTAAATTTCTAGATGTATCTCCTGTATTCTTCTTGTTTTCAGGAAAAGGTTGAAGCCAATCTGAAAAAGACATCATATTTGAAATATAGTTTTTTGATTTTGTTTCATGATGTGCAACCCAAGCTTTCATCATTTCAAAATTATCTTCTAAAAACCTTATATCTCCAGTTCTTTGATAGATTTTCCAAGGGATAATTGTACAAACATCACCCCATCCAGAACTCGCAATTTTATTACCTCTAGTGTCTGGCACTGTCCAAGGAATTGCGCCATTTTCTAATTGGGCTTCGCGAACACTTTGCAACCAGCTTGCCCAGAATTTATACACATCTGCATTAAACATTGATGTTGGTCCAAAAACCTGTGCATCTCCTGTCCATCCCAAACGTTCATTTCTTTGTGGGCAATCTGTTGGAATATCTAAAAAATTACCTCTTAATCCCCAAACTATATTACTTTGTAGTTGATTTAATTTTTCATGCGAAGATGTAAACGTTCCATTATCATCAAAATCTGAATACAATACAATACCTGTAACCCAATCTTTTTGAGGTTCTTTAGAAGTATCATAACCACTTAATTCTACATAACTAAAACCATGAAAGGTAAACTTTGGTTTATATTCTATTACACCATCTTTTGAAGCGATAAAGTAGTCTGTTGAATGTGCACTTCTGTAGTTTTTAGTATAAAAAGTACCATCTGGAGATAACATTTCTGCAAATCTAACTTTAAGTGTATCTCCTTTTTTCATAGGCACTTTTACCAATGGAACTCCCACCATATTTTGCTGTAAGTTAAAAATTACTGCTTCATTTTTTTTAGTAATTTCTTTGGGTACTAACTTTATTTTGGGCTTAACAGTTGTATGACGTTTAGGCTGTAACTTTATATTATTATCTAGATTTTCAACCTCAACTTTACTCCAATTTTCATCATTAAAATTATGGTTTGTCCAATTTGGCATTTCAAGATTGTCATTATAAATTTCGCCATCATAAATTTCTGCAAATTGAAGTGGTCCATTTGTAGTTCCTTTCCAACTATTATCAGAAATTATAATTTTTTCAGAACCATCTTTCATGGTTAATTCTAACTGACATAATATTTTAGGTGAAACTGAATTATTCCAAGGAGTTGTATTCCAAAGTAATCGTCCAGAATACCAGCCAGAAGCTAGTTCTACCCCAATTGTATTTTGCTCAGAATCAATTAAATTTGTTACATCATACGTTAAGGTTTCTATACGCTTATCATATGTTGTAAAACCTGGAGACATTGCATCATCACTAACATTTTCACCATTTATAGACACATCAAAAACACCTTTTGCAGTGATGTATAATCTTGCAGAAATTACTTCTTTAGATAACTGAAAACCTTTTCTTAAATATTGTGGTTTATGAATTAATGTTTTTGCTCTTCCTTTAATACTATCTTTAGCCGTATTTAAGCCAACCCATTTTGCTTTCCAATCACTATTGTTTAGTAAACCTAATTCAAAGTGATTGATTTCACTCCATTTTGAAGCATCTCCATTTTGATTCCAAAATTTTACTTGCCAATATACTTTTTGACGCGATTGTAATTGTTTTCCTTGATATTTTACCCAAACTGATTGGTCTGTTTCTTGCTTTTTAGAATCCCATAAATCAGCATTATTTGGTAATAAATATGGGCTTGATGCTGCAACAAGTTGATATGCAGATTGACTTAAAACTTCTTCTGAAACTGGTAATTTCCATGAAAAGGTTGGTGTGCTATCGTAAAACCCTATAGGGTTTTTAAAGCCTTCTGAAATGGTTAAATTTTCTGCTTGAATTAAAATTGCTTCTTCTTTGCAAGATTGTAAGCTTAAAAATGCGATGCAAAGCGATAGGTATAGTAATTTCTTAATTTTCATTTTTTTTAACATTATTTACAGTTTCGTTTCAAAGTTGTAAGTTCCTGGTTCAACTAAAATGGTTGTTCCTTTTTTAT
>JBGCFX010000072.1:0-8486 GCA_045110395.1 Polaribacter sp. | reverse complement strand
CTTTATACGCTTCTGCATCTAAAAGTTGTTCTATTTGAGAATCATCAGCAATAGTCATTTTTTTTTTTTTTTCTTTACCATAAGGATCTGAGTTTACCAATTCTGGTTCATCTTCTAAATCTTCATTAAATTCTGTTACTTCTCCTGTTAAAGGCATAAATAAGTCTGATACTGTTTTTACAGCTTCTACAGACCCAAAAACTTCTCCTTCTTCTACAGTGTCGTCTAAAGTATCTACATCTACGTAAACTATATCTCCTAATTCGCTTTGTGCAAAATCGGTAATTCCTATAGTTGCAGTTGTGCCTTTAATTTTAAGCCATTCATGGTCTTTTGTGTACTTTAATTCTGATGGAATGTTCATTTTAATTTAGTTTTTTTAATTTCCTCCTAAGTTGTAAATAATATTAAATCCGCCATTTATAGCTTGTCTTGGGAACGTTGTAGAAATTGCGTATCTCGAATTTTGATGATTATAATAAAAAGAAGCAGTTAAACTATTACTTAATCTATAATCTGCTGTAAATTTAATAGAAAAAATGTTTTGACCACCACTTATTTGATTATTATCTTCATCTACAGATCTAATTTGAGTTAAATTATCTCTCAAAGAGATATCTGCTCTTAGGTTAATGTCTCCTTTTAAGGTTGTTTTCTTACCTGTAAAACGAGTGCTAAATTTTACATCTTTAAATACATAGCCTAAACCAAAAATATATTCTGTACCATTAATGTCTGTTAAAGTACTGTTGTTAAAATTCATTGTTAAGGTTCTATCTCTTTTGATTTCCCCTCTTAAAGAAAACGAGTTTCTCATTTTCATATCTAGTTTTATTAATGGCGAAAACTCATCTACTAAAGTAACTGCAGAAACTAATAATTCTGGCTCAAAATTACCTGCCACATTTGCGGTTCCTGTGGTATTACCATCAAAAGATAAATTATTTGTAAAACTAGATACTGTATAAGAAGATTTATATCCGTGAGAAATTACAAAATTGCTGAAATTCTTTTTAAAGAACTTCAATTTCATTAAACCATTATAACGTAAAGTCCAGTTTGGGATTGGTATATTTCTAAACAAACCTGTATTTACTTCATTTGCACTTTCACCTGAATATGCTGCCATAAATGCTGGTAATAAAACTTGTTGACTATCACCACCAAAACCTTTTGCAGTTCCATCTACATTTAAATTATTTGGGTCATTAATGTCTATACCATTTTGAGTTGCCAATCTTCTAGAAACTGCAACTCTGTTGTTTCTTAAGTTCTGAAATAAAACATCACCATTTGTAAATGCTGTAGAAATCATAGAATGACTTGTACTAAAGTTTCCGGTTTCAAAAGTACTAATTGAAGTGTCTAAAGCACCAAACTCTGAACCATCACTAATTACATCTAATTGCTGATAAATATCTCTAGTTTGTATCTTATTACCCCTTACATCTATATTTAGATCTTTAAAAGGTTTTAGCGTAAACGTGTAATCTAACTTATTGTAATGTGTTTTGCTATATGTTTTGTTATAGTATTCACTGTTTGATGGATCTCTAGGGTTTATCAACCAACCATTAATTAAAGCTTTATTTCTAATATCTACTTGGCTACCAAAGGCAAAAGAGGTAGTTGGACCACCAAAAAAGCCAAAATCTTCTGTAAAACCAGGTAATAATTGCCCATTGTTTTCTGTATAACTAATTTTTGCTTGTTTTACAGAAGTTAAGACATCATAAGTACCTTTTAGTATCTTTTTACCAAATGATAATTTTTTCTTTTGATTTATTCTTCCTGGTGATGGAGGCAAACCAGCACCTTTTAATCCTTTAGAGTTTTTACGTTGCGTTTTTGTGAGTAACAATTTTTCAAAACCTAAACCTTTGTAAAAACGATCTAAATTAAAAGTAGTATTTAAGTTGTGTGTATTTGCATTCTGAATAACATTACCAATTAAATTTACAGAAGGCACTTGGCTACCATTTACATCTATAGAACCTTGAGGTGCAGACTGCCAATCGAAATCTGCTGTATATGCATAATCTGCTTTGATAAACTTTAAAAACGGAATTTTATCAATTGGTAAATTGTAAGTGGCATTTAATTTTTGATGATATTGATTTGGTCTACCAGTGTTAAAGAAATCGTCAAAAACCTCTAATTCTTCTCCACTACCAAAGGCGTCATAAATATAACTATTGGTCGCATTAAAGTTTAATTGAAGCGATTTTGTTAAATCGAAACCAACAGTATAATCCCAATCAAACAAAAAGCGACGTTGTTTTAACTCTGGCTGAGCAGATAAACCAGCTATTAAATTTCTAGATTGTTGCTCGCTATAATTTCTGTTTACACTAGAGTTTATGGCCAATGTTTTTGGGATAGGATTAAAATTGATGTCTTTGATCAACTTTAAATATTTACTTTTAAATAAATTAGAGTTTTTAAAAGGCTCTATTGGCTCAGAAGTAAATGTATGGTTGTAAGATGCAGAAGCTCTTACACTTTCATTTATATATTTTTGAATGTTATAATCTCTATGAAATTCTTTATTATGTGCATAAGAAACTGCTAAATTTTCTACATCATAAAAGCGTGGTTTTTTTGTAGAATTTGGGTTTCTGTTCTTTTTTACATTGGTAAAACTAATGCTTGTTCTTTTTGTATAATCTCTAGAAAACTCACTATTTGGGTTCTGACCTAAAGCTTCTTTTAAAGTTACATCTTGGTATTGAGGATCAAATTTTGGGTCTATAAATTTCTCTCCAATACTATAAGACATTGGTAGTTGAATCCCCCATTTTTTAGGCGTTAGTACTTTGCCTAAATTAATGGTTGTAGAAATATCATATTCTTTAGTTTCGTCTAAAGAGCGTTGGTTTACTCTATCTTCTACATTACCAAAACCTATGGTAGAAATACTACCAGCTAAAGAAACATTGGCAACATCTGCAAAATTTGCATCAGCATTTACAACTGCAGCCCAACCACCTTCATTATCAAAACCAGAAGAACGGAGTTCGTTAAACCAAATTTCTGCACTTCTTTGTGTAAGTGCTGTGTTTTTAACACCCAACATTATGGTTCTTACTTTTGCCAAAGTTGGGTTTCCTTTTACGCTAATTTTGTAAGGTAAACCAGGATCTTGTTCTGTAGATTCGTATAATTGATTTGGTAAAACTCCCATTTTATCTCTTTCTAATTTTACCAATCCAAAAGTTTCTAAAAAGGCATCTAAATTATTGGCTTCTGGCCAAATGTCTATAGCTGTAGAAAAAGAAGTACTAACTTTTAAAGGAATTTCTATTTGATAAAAATTCTCATTTAAATCGGTTCCTAAACGCATAATACCCAACATTTCATCATTGTTTAGATCATCTGAAGGGTTGTTTTTTTGAAGATGCATAAACATCTTTAGGTTTTTAAAACGTCTTAAATCTACACTTATATTTTTGTAAATGGCTCTAACAGCATTAGAAGGAATACTTTTTACTTTTAAAGAAACAGATTGTTCGTTTTGCAATTGTACAGTAGTACTCCCTTGTAAACGTTCTCTTTCGATACCTGGAGGTTGTATATAAGTTCCTTCATTTTGTTCTATACTAACTACACCAACTTCAAAATCGTTTAATTCGTTTTGAGTTAATTCTCTATCAGGATCTATAGCTGGGTCTAAAGTTCTTACATAACGTCTCCAATCTCCACGAACCAAATCTAACTCTCCAAAACGAACAACAACAGGCATTTTAAAGTTGGTTAAATACATTCTTATAAAACGAATGCTATTAAAATCTTGAATATCATTAATTGGGGTTCCACTCCTAATAGGTACTCTAAATTGATACCATTTTGTTTGTTGAGTTGCCCCATTTTCTAGAGTAACTGTGGTTGTTTTTTCATCAACAATAAAATTTCTACCTTTTATTAAATCATTTCTATTCATAGAGATTTTATATTGAAAATAACTCTCTATAGAATTCATTGTTTGGTCTCTATTAATGTCTTCTACATCAGGGTATGTTGTAGATGAAGTAGGAAAAGCTTCTGTAGATTGATTTAAAGTTGGTGAGTTTCCTTGCGTGTTATTAAAGTCTTTATATCTAGTAAGTAAAGAAGCATTTGTTGCATCTAATTGACTGCCTCTAAAAAACTGAAAGTTATCTGCTGCAGGATCATCTAAACTTGCATATTGACCAATTCCTGTTAGCAATTTTTCATCAGCATCATTAATACCATCAAAACCAACATCTTGGTTTACTCTTGCAGCATCATCTTCACTAAAAGCGTAAATAATAGATGGGTTAGAAGGCACTTTACCCCAAATTGTTGGGTTGGTATTTATAGCTGTATTTTCTTCTGGCAAACCGTTTTCGTACATTTTACGGTTGTCTTTTAAAATATCTTCTGAAACATTACCTAAATTGATGTATAAATCTCCTACTTGGTTGTTGGCATCTGCAGGATTAATCCCTTGTGGCAAACCTTCTTCACTGGATATAGAGTAGTTTTCATAAGGATCCATAATCCAGAATTGCATGTATTCTACATTGGCAACATCAAAATTATTGGTATTTAAGGCACGCATAATTCCACCCCAATTTGCTTCTGGGTTTAATAAAGTAACTCTATTATCTGGTACATCTATATTTACTTCATTTGGGTTTTGATTGTAGTTATAAGAACCTCTTTCTGATGGGAAATACGCTAAATCTAATGTTCTAATTTGTGCATTTTGAGTAATATCTAATTGTTGATTAGGAAACAGTTCACCAAAATTAATTTGTCTTGTTTCTGCTCTAGATAATTCGTCTGCATCTATACTATCAGGTGTATCTCCAAAACCATAAAAAATTTGATCTACACTATACCAAGCTAATTTTGCTCTTTTATTATTGTAAGATAATTCGTTACCAGCTGTAGGTTTTGCATTAAATAAAGGAAAAGTAGGTGTATCTGGTGTACTAGCTTCATACCAATCTAAAGGAGAAATTAAACTAATTGGCACTTGCGAAGCTTCAAAATCATCTATATAAGAAGTTGCAGCACCAGTTACATCTATTCCACTTGGTGTTCCTGGTAATAAATATGCCATATCTCCTCTAATAGAAAAATTAGAGGGTGCTTCTGTTTCTACAAAAGGTAATTTATTTGCTAATTTGGTAAAAAATGGCACTTCAGTAGAAAAGTCAAAATTTAAACCAAACATGGTATTGTTAATTGGGTCAGAACCAAAGTTAACTTTTGGTGTTAAAGGTCTTTCTTCTACATTTAAAATAGTACCTCCTAAAGTAAATTTATCAGAAAATTTATGCTCAACATCTATACCCATAAAGGTTTTTCTTTGTTGATTAAAAACTGCATTATTTTCTGTAGACACACTAATTGGCACACCAGAAGCTTTTAAACCTGGATCTATAATTTGTACTCTACCTAAAGAATAATCTACTACAAAATCTACACCTTCTACCAACTGTCTACCACCTGCAGTTACTCTAACAGAACCTCTTGGTACGTTAAATGATCCAATAGGAATTCCGCCAGAATTCTCTGATTTAAAATATCCTTTTAAAAAGTATTTGTCTTTATTCTGGAAGTTATTTTGGATGTTTATTTTGGTGTTTAAATACAGTTCTTTGAACAAAAAAGCACCATCTACAGTTTCATCTAAACCTAAATCATTTGGGTTTGTATTGTCTATTACCAAATCATTCCCAAAAGGTTCTGGTTCTGGGAAAAATATATATCCGTTTTGAGAATTTACAGTAATTCCTTCTACATAATCAAAAAAGCCATCAGGAGTTCTAAATTGTGTTTGATCTATTTGGTCTAAACGTAAAACTTGTATTAAAGGTGTTGTTGAAACACCAGCTGTTTGTGCATTTTGTAAGGTATTAGAAGGGATTCCTGTTTGGTCATCTCTATATTGTATTTCGAACCTAAAACCATCTTGTGTTAGTGGGAAAGCACCTAAAGCATACACGTTTTTCATCATTAAACGCCAAGTTGGGAAAGCTTCTTCGCCACCATTTCCATCAGGTCTTTTGGTTTGTAAAATTTCGCTACGTAATAATTTTACAGCTAAATTTTCTGGAGCTTGCACACCATCATTAGAAAACTCACCAACTTTATACGATTTTTGTGATACACCATTTACAGTTCCTGCAACTGTATATTCATAAGCTACAGCTAAGACTTCTCCATCATTTAACCTTCTATTTAAAGAAATAAATCCTAACTGCGGATTTAAAGTAAACTCATTGATATCTAATTTTCTTGCATTTTCTAACATCGAATAATCTGTACCTGGCTCCATACCAAATTCACTTCTTAAAGAAGTTTCTGCAGTAGAAACGTCTCTTATTCCTGCTAAAATATTTGGTTTATAAATGTTATTCGCTTCATTAAAAGTTAGATTTCCGCCAGAAACAGTTGCTTGTTGTCTTGCAGGTGTTAAAACACCACCCATATCATCAACTACATTTTTTTGAACAGATTCTCCTAAATCTGCAAAAGCTACAATACTTCTAAAATCTTCTGTACTTGCGTTTCTATTGGTTATCCAAACTTCTATCCTAGTAATATTTATTTGACTGTTAATTAGTGGATAATTTTTTAAAGCATTTGCATAATTATCTATAAAATATTGTGATAGAAAAAAGTGACGATCATTATCATAATCTGTGGCCCTTAACTCAAAAGGCTGAATAGAAGCACCACCTTCTGCAACTACAGTTTTACTTTCTGAGTTTTGTTGAGAAAAAACAGCAGTAACTCTAGTGTTACCAAATTGCAAATCCGTTTTAACCCCAAATAAACTTTGTGCGCCATTTATTAAAGAGTTTTTTATTGGCATGGCAATGTTACCTGCATCTATACCTTGTAAAATATCATCTTCTGTAGGAGTATAGGCAATGTTTACTAGGTTCTGAAAATCGAAAGTAGATTGTGTGTCGTAATTTGCAGTAAACTCTAACCTCTCTCCAACTTTAGCTCTTAAACTTGCATTTATTTGTTGATCAAAATCAAATGTAAAACTGCTTCTATTTTCTTCTGATAACTGTGGGTTATCTGTATTTTGATAAATAAAACCTAACTTTAAGTTTAAACTTCCTGTTGGTGTTACTTTTATGGTGTTTCCTCCAAAAATAGTTTCAAAAAAATCTGAATTTACATACATTGTTGGTAGTAAATCTTTTTGGGCGGCTTTAGCCCCTTTTTTCTTACTGTTTGTGGCACTTACTTTGTCTTTAAAATACTGTAACATATCTCTTTTTAAGACATATTGTTGGTATTCTTTTCTGGTTAAATAAATAGGAGTTCTAGTGTTGTAACCGCCAATTTTTTCTACGATTACGTATTTATTTAATGCTTTATCAAAAACAATGGTTTTTTTTGCTAAATCATCTAAAAATAGACCTCCTTTTTGGTCTCGTTTAAAGTTATACTTTAATTTAACAGTATCTTTTTTTACAGAGGTACTATCTTTTTTAGTCGTATTTTGAGAAAATGAAACAACATTTACAAAAATTGTAAACGTTGCTAACAAAAATATTTTTTTACAAAAAGGATTCAATAGATTATAAACTTTTTAAGGCTAATTTTATCAATTTTTCTACACTTGCTTCAGGATTTTCTTTTAAAATAGCCAAAACAACTTTATCAGATTGTTTTTTATTAAAACCTAAAACTTCTAAAGCAGATAACGCTTCTTCTTTGTTTGTATTGCTTGCGGTTACAGAAATTGCATCAATATTAAAAGTCTTTAATATTTTATCTTTTAAATCTATAATTACTCTTTGCGCAGTTTTTGCGCCAATACCTTTTACAGATTGTATTACAGCTATGTTTTCGGTTGCAATTGCATTCTGAATTTCTTCGGAAGTCATAGAAGAACACATAGTTCTTGCAATACTTGGCCCAACACCAGAAACTGAGATTAATAATTTAAAAACTTCTCTTTCTGTTTTGCTGATAAAACCAAAAAGCGTGTGTGCATCTTCTCTAATAGACAAATGTGTGTATAAGAGTACAGCTTCATCATCTGGTAAATTAGAAAAAGTATTTAGAGAAATATGTAATAAATACCCAACACCATTGCAATCTACAACAACTTCTGTCGGGTTTTTTTCTACCAATCTTCCTCTAATTTGAGTAATCATATAATTTTATTCTTTGGCGACTAAAGTAACACTTTTATTTGTTGTAGTACAAAGGTTTTAAATTTAGGTAAAAAGTGTTGAAAAAAGAGTAAAGAAACGAGTTTCTATAATGTTTTTTTTTCAAAATCTTAAACTTCCAACTTCCAACTTCCAACTTACTTCTTTGCTCTTTTCTCTTTTTCTTGCGCATCTACAGCAGCCAAAGCAGCCATATTTACCATTTCATCTACACTAGAACCTAATTGTAAAATATGCACAGGTTTGCTTAATCCTAAAATTACTGGACCAATAGATTCTGCTTCATCAACTTGTTTTAATAGTTTGTAGGTG
>JBGCFX010000071.1:0-6356 GCA_045110395.1 Polaribacter sp. | reverse complement strand
AGGAATTGCATTGGCAAATAAAATTAAAAACAATGGTAAAATTGTTATGTGTTTTATTGGTGATGGAACTCTAGGACAAGGCATTATTTACGAAGCATTTAACCTAGCTTCTTTATGGAGTTTACCTATTGTTTTTGTATTAGAAAATAATAAAATAGCACAATCTACTCATATAGATCAAACCTTTTCTGGGGCTATTAAAAAAAGAGCAGAAGGGTTTGGTTTAGAGTATTTTAGCACCAATACTTGGGATTTAGAAAACCTATTAGATACGTTTAAAAATGCGACAGAAATATCAAGAAATAAAAGCAGAGCTACTTTTATAGAAATTGAAACTTTTAGACTGTCATCACATTCTAAAGGAGATGATAATAGGAGTCTAGCATACATTAAAGAATTTGAGTTAAAAGATATTTTATGTAAAGAGCAAATAATTAAAGAAAAAAATACAAATGCTCTTTTAGAAACCATAAATAAACAAATAGATATTGCATTAACTAAGGCTAGAGAATCTCAACTTGCAAATAGAAAATCAACAAAAAAAACACAAAACAAAGTTGAGGTTTCTTACTCAAACCTAAAAAATATTTCTAGTGATAAAAGAATAAATCAATTAATTCATGAAGCGTTAAAAGAGCAATTTAAGTCAGATACAAGCACAATTATGCTTGGTGAGGACATAGAATACATAACACCTTTTACAGAAAAACCTTATGGAGGAGCGTTTAAAGTGTCTAACGATTTAAGTGAATATTTCCAAAATGTAAAAAACACACCCATTTCAGAATCTGCAATTACAGGTTTGGGTACAGGTTTATCTATAGGTGGTATGCAACCTATCATAGAAATTATGTTTGGCGATTTTTTAACCCTCGCTTTCGATCAAATTTATAATCACGCTTGTAAATTTTCTGGGATGTATAATAATCAAATTTCGATACCTTTAGTTATTAGAACACCAATGGGTGGCAAAAGAGGATATGGTCCAACACATAGTCAATCTTTAGAAAAACACTTTTTAGGTATTACTGATTTGTCGATTATTGCTTTAAATTATAGAGTACATCCTAAAATTTTATACAAAGCTGCTTTTAGTGAAAATAGTCCTGTCTTAGTTATAGAAAACAAAGTACTTTATACAAGAAAATTACAAGAAAAAGTTTTGTTGGGCTATGAAGTTCTTATAACTGATGAAAAATATCCAACATTAAAAATTGGCCCACAAGCAAGAAAAGCAGATGTAACTATTTTATGTTATGGAGAAGTTTTAGAAGACATAGAAAAAGCGATAGAATTAGCTTTTGAAGAAGAAGAAATTTTTTGTGAAATTATCTGTCCATCACAAATTAACCCAATAAACATAATGCCAGTTATAGAATCTATTAAAAGCACTAAGAGATTGTTAACTGTAGAAGAAGGTACAAATATTGCTTCATACAGTTCAGAAATTGCTGCGCTTATTATGCAAGAAGGTGTTTCATTAAAATCTTTTGTTAGACTTTCTAATAATGAAATTATACCAAGTTCATCAAAAGCAGAATTAGATATATTACCAAATGTAAACTCTATTTTAGAGAAAATAAAAGAAACGTTTTATGGAAAATAATTTAGTCCCTATCATTATTAAAAAAGAAGGTGTTAGCGATGATTCTTACAAAATTATCGACTTATATTCTGAGCATGGAACTTGGGTTAAATGTGGAGATATTATACTTTGTATAGAAACTTCTAAAATAGCTATAGACATAGAATCGCCTGCAGATGGTTATCTTTTTTTAGACGTTCAGCAAAATCAAGAAGTAAAGATAGGTCAAACAATTGCTGTTGTTTCTGAGGAAGAAAATTTTGGTTATAAAAATTGGTTTGGTACTATTGATACATCAAATAAGTTTACAGATAAAAATGAAGATGTAACAATAAAAATATCTAAACCAGCACAAAAAATTATTGACCAAAACAATATAGATATTGCTGTGTTTAATAATAGTAAAATGATTACAAAAGAGGATGTAGAAAACTACCTTCTTAGAATTCAAGAAACGAATGATTTAGATACATTGTCTGTAAATAAAGATAGCTTGTTAATTTTTGGTGGTGGTGGCCATGCAAAAATGTGTATCGATATTGTAAAACAAACAAAAGAATATGATATTATTGGTATTGTAGATGATAATATAGCTGTTCAAACAGAGGTATTAGACATACCTGTTATTGGAAATGTAAATATTATTGACAAACTCATTAAAAAAGGATTAAAACAAATAGTTTTAGGAATAGGAGGAGTTTTAACAAAAGGATTAAGAAAAAAAATATTTAATTCTTTAAAAGAAAAAGGTTTAAAAATACCGAATATTATACATACATCAGCTTTAATAGAACCTTCAGCATTTCTAGGTAATGGAAATCAAATTATGCAAGGTGTTATTATGGGTAGCAACGTTAAAATAGGTAATAATTGCATTATTAACTCTGGTAGCATTATATCTCATGATACAATAATTGGAGACAATGTACATATTGCTCCTGGAGCAATTATTGGTGGTGGTGTTGTTATAAAAAATGATACTATTATAGGAATGGGCTGTACTATTTTTTTAGGTCTTACTATTGGAGAAAATGTTATTATCCAAAATGGTCTCAATATTTTTAAAAATGTACAAGATAATAGTTATCTCAAAAAAGATACTAAAGATTAGGATCTTATCTAATCAGTTAACTAAACTTTAGAAATTAGAAAAAACCTACTAATATCAATTAAATAATAACTCCTTTTAAAACCTTCTTATTTACTTTTTAATAAGCCAAAGAGTATCTTTGTAAAATGAATTTATTTTCTTTAGAAAAAATAAAAAACATATTACCTTTTGATGGTATTACTAATTATCACGGAATTGTTTTAAACAAAACACAATGTGATTTTTATTACCATAAATTATTGGAAACCATTCAATGGAAAAACGATGAAGCCATTATTTTTGGAAAAAAAATTATCACCAAAAGAAAAGTAGCTTGGTATGGTAATTCTGAGTTTTCTTATAAATATTCGGGAATTACCAAAACAGCAACTATTTTTACAAAAGAATTATTAGAACTAAAAAAAATCATAGAAAAAGAAAGTAAGGAAACTTATAATTCTTGTTTGTTAAATCTATACCATTCAGGAGAAGAAGGAATGGCATATCATTCTGATGGAGAAAAAATGTTGAAGAAAAATGGTGCAATTGCTTCACTTTCTTTAGGTGCAGAACGTAAGTTCTCATTTAAACACAAAGAAAATAAACAAAGAATAGATATTGTTTTAGAAAGAGGAAGTTTACTAGTGATGAAAGAAAATACACAAACAAACTGGCTTCATAGATTACCACCCACAAAAAAGGTTTTTACACCTAGAATAAATTTAACTTTTAGAACGATAGAATTGTAAAGTTCAATTACTTTTGCATAAAATTTTTCATCTTTTGGATAGTAAGAAAACTACATCAATAAATCTAAATAAATACATCAGCTCTTCAGGGATTTGCTCTAGAAGAGAGGCAGAGAAGTTTATTAAGGAAGGTAGAGTTAGCATTAATGGTAAACCAACTCAATTGGGCAATAGAGTTGCTAAAAATGATGTTGTAAAATTAGATGGACGATTAGTAAGACCAATAAATACAACTTTATACATTGCTTTAAACAAGCCTGTTGGTATTGTTTCTACTACAGATGATAGAGAGCCTAATAACATTATAAAACATATAAATTACCCAGAAAGATTATTCCCAATTGGGCGTTTAGATAAACCATCTGAAGGCTTAATTTTTTTAACAAATGATGGTGATATCGTTAATAAAATTTTACGAGCAGGCAATAATCACGAAAAGGAATATTTTGTTTCTGTAAACAATTCTATCACAGACGATTTTATTGAAAAAATGGGAAATGGAATTCCGATTTTAGGCACAGTTACCAAAAAATGTTTGGTAGAAAAAGTAAGTGATAAAATCTTTAAAATCATTTTAACACAAGGTTTAAATCGTCAAATTCGTAGAATGTGCGAATATTTAGATTACGAAGTAACTAAGTTAAAACGTACTCGAATTATGAACGTAGATTTGGGGTATTTACAAACTGGAGATTGGCGCGAATTAACAGAAGAAGAGATGAAGGAAATCAATAAAATGATTGCTACATCTTCTAAAACTGAAGAAGCTTCTGTTGTAAAAGAAAAACCAAAACAATCTAAACCAAAAAGAAAACTTTCACCTACAAAAAACGATTTCAATAAAAAGAGTGCTTCTTTTAGAAAATCATCACCAAAAAATAAAAAGAAAAATTCTGGTTTTTCATCTAAAAAGAAACGTCGTTTTTAATACTCATCACCTTTAATATACTACAAAGGTTTAAGATTATTTTAATTTTTCATTGTATACAATAATGGTATCTTTGCCTTCAATGAAATTCGATTTAAAAATAACAGACCCAAAAAGTCAAGCTAGAGCAGGAACAATTACAACAGATCATGGAGTTATAGAAACTCCAATTTTTATGCCTGTTGGTACTGTTGGTACTGTAAAAGGCGTGCATCAAACAGAACTTAAAAGCGAAGTAAATCCTGATATTATTTTAGGAAATACCTATCATTTATATTTACGTCCAGGTTTAGATATTTTAGAAAAAGCTGGTGGTTTACATCAATTTATGAACTGGGATAGGAATATCTTAACAGATTCTGGTGGTTATCAAGTATATTCTCTTTCTGGTAGAAGAAAAATTAATGAAGAAGGTGTGAAGTTTAAAAGCCATATAGATGGTTCTATGCACTTTTTTACACCAGAAAATGTAATGGAAACTCAAAGAACAATTGGAGCAGATATTATTATGGCTTTTGATGAATGTACACCTTATCCTTGTGATTATAACTATGCAAAACGTTCTATGCATATGACACATAGATGGTTAGATAGATGTATAAATCACTTAGAAAAATTACCATACAAATACGGTTTCGAGCAAACTTTTATGCCAATTGTTCAAGGAAGTACCTATAAAGATTTAAGAAAGCAATCTGCAGAATATATTGCAAACTCAAATCAGCAAGCAAATGCAATTGGTGGTCTTTCTGTAGGTGAACCTGCAGAAGAAATGTATGCAATGACAGAAGTAGTTACAGCTATTTTGCCAAAAGAAAAACCACGTTATTTAATGGGAGTAGGAACCCCAATAAATATTTTAGAAAATATTGCTTTGGGTATAGATATGTTCGATTGTGTAATGCCAACAAGAAATGCCAGAAATGGAATGTTATTTACAGCACATGGAACCATCAACATCAAAAATAAAAAGTGGGAAGATGATTTTTCTCCTATTGATGAAATGGGAATTACAGGTGTAGATACTTATTACACAAAAGCATATTTACGTCATTTATTTGCTGCTAAAGAAATGTTAGGAAAACAAATTGCCTCTATACATAATTTAGGTTTTTATGTTTGGCTAACTCGTGAAGCAAGGAAACATATTTTAGCAGGAGATTTTAGAGAATGGAAAGATAAAATGGTAAAACAAATGGATAAACGATTATAGTTAATAGTTTTTGGTTGGTGTTTATTAGTAAGCGTAAAGAACCACAAACCACAAACCACAAACCACAAACCAAATTTGAAAATAATAGATTGGTACATATTAAAAAGATTTTTGGTAACTTTTTTGTTCACCTTACTAATCTTGATTCCTATTGCTATTGCAATTGATATTTCTGAAAAAATTGATAACTTTTTAGAGCATCCTAACTTAGGTTTTAATCAAGTTGTAGAAGAGTATTATGTGAATTTCACCATTTATTACGCAAATACTTTTATGCCATTGGCATTATTTATTGCTGTAATTTTATTTACTTCTAAACTTTCTAATAACACAGAAGTTATAGCAATTACCAACGCAAAAATATCATTCACACGTTTTTTATATCCTTATTTTATAGGAGCAACTTTAATTACTATTATTTCTTTGGGAATGAATCACTTTGTGGTTCCAAATAGTAGTAAAACAAGAAAAAAGTTTGAGAAAGAATTTATTAATAGCACAAGGCAGAAAAATGCTTTAAAGTATGTGTCAGATTTTAGTTTGCAATTAACAGACAGTACTTATATTTTTATTAGAAGTTACAATACAAGCACTAATTCTGGCTATGATTTTACATCAGAAACTTATGATGGCTTAAAACTAAAATCTAAATTCAGTGCAAATAGTATTAGGTATAATACAAACGATTCTACTTTTACACTATTAAATTGGCGAAAACTATTGCTCTACAAGAAAAAAGATAGTATTTTTTCTGGAAATAAAATAGATACAGTTTTAACTTTTACACCCAA
>JBGCFX010000070.1:0-7005 GCA_045110395.1 Polaribacter sp. | reverse complement strand
ACCGTTCCAAAAGAGGCAGTTTTGTTATAGACTTGCATTCCGTTTTCGTGCTTAAAACTAAAACGTTCTACATCAACAGGATCATCTTGAGAAGCTAAATGACTTGCAGCTTTTATCATTTCATCAACTTTAAAATCATCTACTTTTAAACGATCAAACATCGAAATGTCATCACCATTATAAGCCTCTAAATCTCTTTTATTAATGTTGATAATGGCTTCTCTTTCTTTTTCAAGAAGTGATGCCATTGTTAATAAAACATTGTTTCTAGTTTCTATGGATAATAGTGTATTCATAATTTTTATAATTCAATTAGACTTCGACAAGCTCAGTCTGACATCTTTAATTTTCAAGCGCATCAATTAGAGCCTCAAAAAACTGATTAATATGTTCTTTTTTTACGCTTAATGGTGGTAAAATTCTTAATAAATTTTTATTCATTGCTCCACCAGTAAAAATGTGATACTCATAAATTAATTTCTTGCGTAAATCTCCCACTTCAAAATCGAACTCAAGGCCTAACATTAGTCCTCTTCCTTTAATGTTTTTTATTTGCGGAATTGTTTTGGCGATTTTGATAAAATAAGCTGACATTTTATTTACATTATCCATTAAATTTTGTTCTTCAATAACATTTAAAACAGATAAACCAGCAGCGCAAGCCAAGTGATTTCCGCCAAAAGTGGTACCTAACATTCCGAATTTTGCTTCAATAGAAGGATGAATTAAAATTCCGCCAATAGGGAAACCATTCCCCATTCCTTTTGCAATAGAAATAATATCTGGAGTTACGTTATAGTGTTGAAAAGCAAAAAATTTTCCTGATCTTCCATAACCAGATTGTACTTCATCAGCAATAAAAAAAGTATTATTTGCTTTACATAAAACATCCACTTCTTCAAAAAAAGCTTTTGTGGCTTGATCTAAACCACCTACACCTTGAATAAATTCAACAATTACTGCACAAACATCTCCTTTTTCTAATTCATTTTTTACACCTTTAATATCATTCAATTCTAAAAAAGTAACTTTTTGTTGTGCATTAATTGGTGCTACTACACTTGGATTATCAGTTACAGCGACTGCAGCAGAAGTTCGTCCGTGAAAACCATTTTTAAATGCAATTACTCTCGATTTTTGAGTTTTAAAAGAAGCCAATTTTAAAGCATTTTCATTGGCTTCTGCACCAGAATTACATAAAAATAACTCATAATTTGTACAACCAGAAAGCGATTCAATTTTATTGGCTAATTCAACTTGTAAAGGATTCTGAATTGCATTGGAATAAAAACCCAATTTAGAAACCTGACTTGTAATTGCTTCTACATATTTAGGATGTGCATGACCAATGGAAATTACAGCATGACCTCCATACAAATCTAAATATTCAGTATCATTATCATCATACACATAAACTCCTTTTGCAGAAACAGGAGTGACATCATAGAGAGGATAAACGTTAAATAATGGCATAACTTTAATTTTTTATTTGATTAATTTTTTCGAAAGAAGCATTAATTCCTTTTATTAAAGATGAGCTTAATCCTTGGTGTTCCATTTCATTCAAACCTTCAATGGTACAACCTCCTGGAGTTGTTACTCTGTCTATTTCTGCTTCTGGATGATTACCAGATTTTTTTAATAAAGTAGCAGCTCCAAAACAAGTTTGCATTGCTAATTCATGTGCTTCTGCAGCTTCAAAGCCTAATTGAATTGCACCTTGAGTTGTAGCTCTTATTAGACGCATCCAAAAGGCAATTCCACTTGCACAAATAACAGTTGCAGCTTGTAGTTGTTCTTCAGGAATTTCCATAGAAACACCTAAACTATCAAAAATTGTTTTTGCTAATTCAATAGCTTCTTTTCCTTTTTCATTTGGAGAAAGACAGGTCATAGATTGACGAACAGATGCAGCTGTATTAGGCATTGCTCTTACAATAGTGTGTTTAGCGCCAATAATATTCTCTATTTTTGCAATAGAATATCCTGTTGCTACAGAAATAATCAACTGATTTTTTCTAAGTAAAAACTTTACATTTTCTAAAATTTTAGCCAAGTGCTTTGGTTGCACTGCTAAGATGATAATATCAGAATTGTCAACAGCAAAGTTATTATCTGCAGTTAGTGTAACTTCTTTGTACTTTTTAAAACTACTTAAAGAATCTGTATTTCTTTTAGTTAAATATAAAGAACTAACGACCTTTTTTGATAATAATCCTTTTGCTATAGATTGTCCTAAACTTCCTGCTCCTATAATTGCTACTTTCATAATTTTCTTATCCTAACCTTTCCAAAGGAAAGGGATTCTTACTCTTATGTTTATTTTTTAACTCAAATTGGTTTTTATTTTTAGTGTCGAGCTTTTCCCTTTTGGGAAATTAAAAAGGGATCTAAAAATAATTTGCCTTTAAATTTAATCCTAAAGTTTCCTCAAAGCCATACATTAAATTCATATTCTGAATTGCTTGACCAGAAGCACCTTTTAAAAGGTTATCTATTGTACTTGTTATTAGTAATTTATTTCCGTGTTTTTCTAATTGTACTATACACTTATTTGTGTTTACAACTTGTTTTATAAATATGCTTTCATCAGAAACAAACGTAAATGCAGCATCTTTATAATATTCTTGATAGATTTTTTTGGCATCATCAATATAGCCTTCAAACTTAGTATAAATTGTCGCAAAAATTCCTCTTGAGAAATTTCCTCTATTTGGCATAAAGTTAATTTCTGAATTAAAATCAGCCTGTAATAGATTTACAGTTTGATTGATTTCTCCTAAATGTTGATGTGCAAATGCTTTATAATGAGAAAAATTATTATCTCTCCAAGTAAAATGTGTGGTTTTAGATAATGAAGTTCCAGCTCCTGTTGCACCAGTAACTGCATTTATATGTACGTCGTCTTTTAACAAGTTATTTGCAGCCAATGGCAAAATTGCCAATTGCAAAGCAGTTGCAAAACAACCAGGATTGGCAATATATTTAGCTGTTTTTATCTCTTCGTTATTCAATTCAGGCAAACCATACACGAACTCTTTTCCTTCGAAATTCTTATCAGCTAATAATCTAAAATCATTACTTAAATCAATAATTTTAGTAGTATTAGAAAAACTATTTTTCTCTAAAAAAGCAGTTGAATTTCCATGCCCTAAACATAAAAATAAAACATCAACTTCTGAATTTATTTCTTGAGTAAAACTAATTTCTGTAGAACCAATTAAATCTTGGTGCACTTTATATAATTTATTGCCAGCATTAGATGTGCTGTAAACAAAATTGATATTTGTTTCTGGGTGGTTTAGCAACAATCTGATTAATTCTCCTGCTGTGTAACCAGCTCCACCTATAATTCCGACTTTTAAATTTTTCATCCTTCAAAATTGTTTAAAAGTTTAATTGTTTAATCGTGTAAAAGTCTATGATAAAACTTGTCAGTTACACAATTTAACAATTATACAGTTTAACTTTATTTATTTACTTGTTGATATATTTTATTTTGATTTCCTAAAATCTTGATAAATCCTTTAGCATCGTCTGCTGTCCAAGCTTTGTTTTCTTCTCCATATGTACTAAATGCGCTAGACATTAAATCGTGATTTGAAACAATTCCATCTAAAGAAAAATGATAAGGTTTTAACGAAACCACCACATTTCCAGAAACCATTTTTTGAGAACTTTGTAAAAAAGCTTCTGTATCTCTCATTACTGGATCCAAATATTGACCTTCGTGTAAATGCATTCCATAGAAACTAGATAAATATTCTTTGTGTTGCAATTGCCATTTTGTTAGGGTGTGTTTTTCTAATAAATGGTGTGCTTTTACAGTAATTAAAGCAGCAGCAGCTTCAAAACCAACTCTTCCTTTTGTACCAACAATGGTGTCACCAACGTGAATATCTCTTCCAATTGCGTATTTAGAAGCAATTTCATTTAGGTTTTCAATATTTACTTCTGGGTTGTTTTCTTCGCCATTTAAAGCTACAAACTCCCCATTTTTAAAAGTTAATGTAACTTTTTTCTCACCTTCTTTTTCTAATTGAGAAGGATAAGCTTCATTTGGTAAAGGTTTTTCTGATTTTAAAGTTTCAACACCACCAACGCTTGTTCCCCAAAGACCTTTGTTCACAGAATATTTAGATTTTTCCCAATTCATATCTACTCCTTCAACTTTTAAATAATCTATTTCTTCTTGTCTTGTTAGTTTTCCATCTCTAATTGGTGTAATAATTTTAATTCCAGGAGCTAAAGTTTGAAAAATCATATCAAAACGAACCTGATCATTTCCAGCACCTGTACTTCCATGTGCAATATATTTTGCACCAATACTTTTTGCATATTCTACAATTTCTATGGCTTGTATAATTCTTTCTGCACTTACAGATAAAGGATATGTAGCGTTTTTTAATACATTACCAAAGATTAAATACTTAACAACTTTATTATAAAATGTGGCAACAGCGTCAATATTTTTATAAGTTGTAACGCCCATTTTGTAAGCATTACTTTCTATATGAGATATTTCTTCATCAGAAAAACCACCTGTATTAACACTTACAGCATGTACATCATATTCTTTTGATAAACTTACAGCACAATATGATGTGTCTAAACCACCACTGTAAGCGATTACTAATTTTTTTATTTTATTTTTTGACATTTTTATCTTTTTTTAGAAACAAATTCTGTTTCATGTTTTTTAATCTTTTAAAAACATTTTCTTTCACTGCTGTAGTTTCTTTTTCATCTTGATTTTTTGGATCAAACAACATTCCTGTACACATACACATTTTGCGTTCTGTTCTTGTTAAAATATCGTAATTTCTACAAGTTTTGCAGCCATCCCAAAAAGTTTGATCGTCTGTTAGTTCAGAAAAAGTAACAGGTTTGTAACCTAAATCGCTATTTAGTTTCATCACAGCTAAACCAGTTGTAATACTAAATACTTTTGCATCAGGAAACTTTGTTCTAGAATGTTTAAAAATTACTTCTTTAATTCGTTTTGCAAGTCCTAGGTTTCTATAATCAGGATGTACAATTAAACCAGAATTGGCAACAAATTTTCCATGTCCCCATTTTTCTATATAACAGAATCCAGCAAATTTGCCATTATCTAAAGCAATTACAGCATTCCCATTTTCCATTTTTGTAGATACATATTCAGGTTTTCTTTTTGCAATACCAGTTCCCCTTACTTGGGCAGCATCTTCTATAGTTTTGCAAATAATGTCTGCGTAAACAGTATGTGATTTGTTAGCAATTACAATTTCCATTGCATTGTGTTTTTATGTTGTAAAAATTGTTGTTTGTTTTTGTTTTGATATAGAATAGGACTCACCTTACATTCTGTAATTAATAGATTACCCCAAAGGGCGAAAAGGAAAACTACGTCGTAAATTGTTATTTTTTAAAATAACTGAAGTTTGTAAGTAAGTTTTGTAAGAAAGAATCACGATAAAAAAATAAAAAGTTAAATACTGTAATAGAGTGGTTTGTTGCTAAAATAGAATATTAGCGACGATTATTGCGAAAGCGCAAACTGGGAGCTATTGTAGTACATAATTTATTTCCTCTTGTAGTAATCATACTGCTAAAGTATATCTTTTTTGAAACCTATTATTAAAAATGAACTATTTTTTTATAAGTTTTGTGAAATTTAAACAAAATTAAAGTCTACGTTAAAAATAAATCAATTTATGAGGTAATTTTTGGTTTTTTGATAATTTGTAACTTTATAATACAGTAAGTTTTAGTGTCTTTTTTGATGTAAATTGTTATTAAGACTACAATTCATCCTAAAAAATATACAGTTCAGTATTCTTTAATTTAAAAAACTTTAGTTCTGTTGCATCTTTGTACCATAATTAATCATTAAAACTTAAAATTATGAAACTTATAGTAGGACTTTTATTAGCAACAATGTTATTTATTTCTAATACAATAACAGCACAAAACAAAACAATTACAGTAACTATAGCAAATGTAACCTCAGATGAAGGTAAAGTAGGCTTTGCATTGTATAAAGACAAAACAACATTTAATATGAGAAAAGCTTTGCAAGGTAAAGAAGGTAAAATTGTAGATGGCAAAACAACTATTATTTTTGAAGATGTTGCACCAGGAGAATATGCAATTGTATGTTTTCATGATAAAAACAACAATGACAAAATGGATTTTGCAGCAAATGGAATGCCTTTAGAAGATTATGGTGCTTCTAACAATGTAATGGCTTTTGCACCACCAACTTTTGAAGGCGCTAAATTTTTATTGAAAGATGAAAACTTAGAATTAGAGATTAAATTTTAGTAAATTACCAACAATTAATTTCTAATTAAAGATAATGGAAAACCAAGAAATATATACCATAAGAAGTGTTAAAAAAGGAGCAATACTTTGCTTAAAGCTGACTGTAATTTTCGGATTATTATTTGGGGTAGTATTTGGGCAACGAACTTTAGAGGGCATTGTTTGGTCTTTCATTATCTCTGGTATGTATTCTTTTGGATTAGGTTTTGGTAATGGATTTATCAATAACTTTTTATCTAAAAAATGGAGTTGGATAACACAAACCAATGAAAGAGTTTGGGCAGGTATCATAGCCACTCTATTATATACAATTCCAGTAGTTTTAGTTATAGATTATGTAGTTTTTATCATCATAAATGGTAATGATCCTAAAACCTTTTTTAATGGTAATTTCCTTTGGGTTCACTTATTTTATATTATTCTTTCTTTAGGAATTTCTACTTTCTTGCATGCAAGAGGTTTTATGAAAAACTGGAAGTCTGCAATGACCAAAGAAACTACAAAACAAGAAATTGTAGCCAAAACAGAAACTGCAAAGTTTGAGTCTTTAAAAAACCAATTAGATCCACATTTTTTGTTTAATAGCTTAAATGTTTTAACCAGTTTAATTGGTGAAAACCCAAACCAAGCAGAAAAATTTACCACAAAACTATCTAAAGTTTATAGATACGTTTTAGAACAAAGAAATAAAGATTTAGT
>JBGCFX010000069.1:0-4931 GCA_045110395.1 Polaribacter sp. | reverse complement strand
AGGAAATGGTAGAACTACTTGTGCGTATTTTTTACCAGATAATAAACACATTATTTATGCATCTACACATTTAGTAGATAAAGAATGTCCTGAAGTTCCTTTACGTAAAAACGGAAAGTCTATTTGGCCAGTTTATGATAGTTTCGACATTTTTATTGCAGATTTAGAAGGAAATATTGTGAAGCGACTAACCAATGAAAAAGGATATGATGCAGAACCAACAGTTTCTCCAAAAGGAGATAAAATTGTATTTACATCAACCAGAAGTGGAGATTTAGAATTGTACACTATGAATATTGATGGTTCTGACGTGAAACAAATTACAGACGAATTAGGGTATGATGGAGGTGCTTTTTTCTCTCCTGATGGATCTAAAATTATCTTCAGATCTTCTAGACCAAAAACCGAAGAAGAAATAAAAGCTTACAAAGATTTATTAGCAGAAGGTTTAGTAGAACCAACAGAAATGGAGCTATATATTTGTAACGCAGATGGATCTGAATTACGTCAATTAACAGATTTAGGAAACGCAAATTGGAGTCCGTTTTTTCATCCTTCAGGAAAAAAGATTTTATTTTCTTCTAATTTTGAAGCAGAAAGAGGTTTCCCTTTCAATTTATATTTAATAGATATTGATGGTAAAAATTTAGAAAGAGTTACTCATGGAGAAACTTTTGATGCTTTTCCTGTATTTTCTAATGATGGCAAAAAATTAGCTTTCTCTTCAAATAGAAATAATGGAGGTGGTAGAGATACCAACTTATTTATTGCAGAGTGGCAGGACTAACAGGACTGACAATCTGAAATAAATAAAAAGAGATACCAACTTGTTTATTGAAGAGTGGCAAGACTTAACTAAGTTGCATTTTTTTTCTTACATTTAAGACATTGATAAATTAAAAAAGAAAATGAGCGCAAAAGAAAGTATTTTAAGAAAGATTAGAATTTTAATAACCAATCAGTTTGATTCTCCAGAAGAAGCTTTTAGTTTTTTTGATTCTGATTATGATGGAAGATTAAAGAAATCTGAAATTAAAAAAATGTTGAGAGCAGCAGAAGTCAGTGGTTTTATTAGAGCTATTGTTGCAAACGAATTATTAAAAGGTTACGACAAGTCTAGTGATGATACCATTAATTGGGAAGAATTTAAAGTAGCTATTGCAGAGTTAGAAAGAGATTCTTAAAGATGAATCCAATCTTTAATAATTTCATTATAACTTCTACCAGAAGTAATACTAGTCATTTTTTTATCATTTAAAGTGATGATAAATCTGCTGTTAAAATATTTTTGAATATCGTTTACATAATTTTTATTAATGATAATTCCTCTATGGATTCTAATAAAATTATCAGGTAACTTTGTTTCTAAATTAGCAATGGTTTCAGAACTTAAATAACTACCAGAAGTAGTATTTATTTTTACATAATTAGCATCCGATTCAAAAAAAGAAACATCTTTGAGTTTTATGAAAATTAACTTATTGTCTTTCTTTACAGTAATTGAAGTCATTTTTTTGACTTCTTTTTTACTGTTAATTTCTTTTAAAACAGTTAAAATTTCTTCTGAAGTTTTATTTTGATGAAAAGACTTTAATTTTTGAACTGTTTTCTCAATACGTTCTAATTTTACTGGTTTTACCAAATAATCTATACAGTTGGTTTCGAAAGCTTCTAATGCATATTGATCAAAAGCAGTGCAAAAAACAACAATAGGTAAGTTTGTTAATCTTTCTAACATTTCAAAACCAGTGCAACCTGGCATTTCTATATCTAAAAATATAACATCAGGCTTATGCTTTTCTATTTTTTCTGCACCTTCTATTCCGTTTTTTGCAACATCTATAATTTTAATGGTTTCAGGAAACGATTTCAATAAATTTGTTAATCCTATTCTTGCAGGCGCTTCATCATCAATAATAATAGTTCTGTATGCTTTGTTACTCATTTTAAAAAGTTTCAGGAATTTGAATAATAATCATTTTTTCTGGGGTATTTGTCCAATTTAAAGAAGCGTTATCTTCATAATTTAATCGTAATAAATCGTAAACGGTTTGTAAACCATGACCACTTATTAATCCTTCAGGAAAATGAGGACCATTATCATAAACTGCAATAAAAATAACGTTTTCTTTCTTTTCAATTTTTAAATTGATTTTTCCTTGACCAATATTTTTTGAAACTCCATGTTTTATAGCGTTTTCTACCAAAGGCTGAATTAAAAACAAGGGAATTTCTTTGTTTTCAAGAGTTGGATCAACCTCTAAAGTAAATTGTAAACGATTTTCAAAACGAATTTTCTCTATTTCTAAATACGTTTTTACCATTTCTACTTCGTCTTTAATAGTATTTGTTTTTTTATCTTTTCTATTGATGGAATATTTAAATAAATCTGATAAAGAAAATGCCATTTTTTGTGTTTTCTCAGCATCAATTTTAGCCAAACTTGCAATAGAATTTAAAGAATTGTATAAAAAATGTGGGTTGATTTGTGCTTGTAACGATTTTAGTTCGGCTTTAGTTTTTAATTCTCTTAAATGAGACAATTTGTTTTCGTTTTCTACAATTAAATTTCGTTCTTTAAAGATAAAATAACTTATTAATGCTCTAATTGAAGCGATAATCATAGTTGCAATAAAAACATACGATAAAGTGGTATAAATACTTTGATAGTTTTGCCCTTCGCTTAAACTTAAAATTACTATCACTAAAATTATTGTAAATGGTAAAAAACCAGTTGATAAGAAGATTAGACATGTTTTAGTAATAATATTGACACTAGTTTTTTCAATTTTCTTCTCTAAAAAGCGAAATAAAAATAAAAATGGAAAGCAAAATAGAGACAATACAAAAGTGGTAAAAACTGTATCAAACCTTATTATGGAAAAACCAAAACTTGGAGGTGTTTTTAGGTGATCATAAAACGAAATTGAAAATATGATTATGATATCAATAAAACAAACTGCAATTAAACTTACAAGTAAAAATTTAAGTAGGTTATTATTTAGTTTTCTGTCTATATAATTTTTAATTTTAGATGTAGAAAATAGAAAGAATAGAAACAATAATAATGTAGGTATAAATATAACTGCTATAGGATTTCTTACCCACCAAAAATTCTTGTGTCTTAAATCAATTTTATATTTCTCTAAATTTTTAACTGTAGCCTCCCTAAATTGAATTTCTGCTTTTTTTAGTTTTTTTATAAATTTCTTTAATAATTCCTAAGTCTCTAAAGTTTAGAGGCTTATTCTTGTTTTTTTTATTATCGTAAGCATGAAAGATACTATTCCTTTTTAAAGAACCAAAATAACTTGAAAAATGACCAAAAACTAAGCTGCTTGCAATATTATATTCTAAAGTTTTTCTTATTTCTGCGTTTGTTTGATCTACTAAATACAAACGAACGTCAACTTTTCTTATGTTTCCTTGATAGCCTTTTGAAATACTATTAGTAAGTTCTCTACTAGGATCGTATTTTGAATATTGATATTTATCCAAATAATTTATTTTGAAGTTAGCCTTATCGTCTGTGGCAAATTTTATAGTGATAGTTTTAGTGATTGAATCATACTTTCTAATAATTCTATCAACTTCTAGAGAATCTTGTTTATTATAATTGCCTACTAATTCAATGTATATATCAGTATTCCATTTTGCAATTTTGTAGAGTTCATTATTATTCATTTCAACAATTTCTTCCCAAGGAATTTTAGGCAATTTTTCATTTTCCTGAGAAAAGAATTGAAACGAAATCAATAGAAAACATAAAGTAAAGAATAACTTTTTCATAATAGTAAATTTAAATATTTATACCACAAAAGAACAAGCATTATAAAATTTATAAAATAGTTTTCTTGTAAAATGCAAATATTGAAGATAAACTGTTTGAATTAGCTTATTTATGACTAACTATTCTAGTACTTAATTAACTATATTTGCAAAAATAAGTTGAGAGATTACGAAGTATGAAGAATATTAGAAACTTTTGCATAATCGCACATATAGATCATGGTAAAAGTACATTAGCAGATAGATTGTTAGATTTTACAGGTTCAGTAACAGCTCGTGAGCAAAAAGCGCAGTTGTTAGACAGTATGGATTTGGAGCGAGAAAGAGGAATTACCATAAAATCGCATGCAATTCAGATGGATTATGTTCATAATGGAGAACCATTTATTCTAAATTTAATTGACACTCCAGGTCACGTAGATTTCTCTTACGAAGTTTCTAGATCTATTGCAGCTTGTGAAGGCGCTTTATTAATTGTAGATGCAGCACAAAGTATACAGGCACAAACAATTTCTAACTTATACTTGGCTTTAGAGAACGATTTAGAAATTATTCCTGTATTAAATAAAGTAGATTTGCCTTCTGCAAATCCAGAAGAAGTTACAGATGATATTGTAGATTTATTAGGATGCAAACCAGAAGAAGTTATTCACGCAAGTGGAAAAACTGGTTTTGGTGTTGATAATATTATTGAAGCAATAATTGATAGAATTCCTGCACCTAAAGGTGATGTAGAAGCGCCATTACAAGCCTTAATTTTCGATTCGGTTTACAATTCTTATAGAGGAATTGAAACTTATTTTAGAGTTTTTAATGGTGAAATAAAAAAAGGACAACGTATTAAATTTATAGCAACAGATAATGAATATTTTGCTGATGAAGTTGGTACTTTAAAGTTAGAACAAGTTGTAAAAAAATCTGTAAAAACAGGAGATGTTGGTTATTTAATTACAGGAATTAAAACTGCAAAAGAAGTAAAAGTAGGAGATACAATTACAGATGCTGCAAATCCTACAACAGAAAGTATTGATGGTTTTGAAGATGTAAAACCAATGGTTTTTGCAGGAATTTATCCTGTAGATACAGAAGATTATGAAGAGTTGCGTTATTCTATGGAAAAACTGCAGCTAAATGATGCTTCT
>JBGCFX010000068.1:0-15325 GCA_045110395.1 Polaribacter sp. | reverse complement strand
CCTTGGCAATTCCTTCTTCAAATTGATAATTATAAAGAATGTTATATTCAATCATATAGTTGATGAATTGTTGCGATTTTATAGGGAGTTTATCAGATTTTTCTGCAAACAAATCATAAATAGATTTTGTGTAAACGTCTAAAGGAATAGCAGAATAATTTGCCCAGTTTTTAGCTAAAAAATAATCGTAAAAAATATCGATAATAACACCATCATAATGTTTGTAGCGTTCGTGCAAACGTCTTTTACTTTTTCTTACAATTTTGTGTGCATCTGTAAAGGTGTCTATTTCTCTGTGTAAGAAAATACCTTGCTGAATTTCTTTAGAAAAACCTTCGTAATGATTACCTCTAATATGATCTGCAATAAAATTGCCAATCATAATATTTGTGTCGTTTTGTGATAAGTATAAGTGGGCTAAGAAATTCATTTGATAAAGATAAGTATTTACTATTTTAACTACTTGTTTTTATGATTTTTACTTACAATGGTATATCCAACCTTCATTAAGACAAAACCTAAAACAGGAATCAACAAATACATTCCTATTACAATTAAATCTTCATCTATAGAACTATGTAGGTTTATAGTTTTATTTCTGAACCTCATTGAACCTCCACCAATTATCATGAAGCATAATAAGCCTATTATCATCAATGTATATCCAAATATTTTTTTTATCATATTTATTTGTAAAAACTAAACAAAAAACCACAACTTTTTAGTTGTGGTTTAAATATATTATAGATTCCTGTTTTAACAGGAATGACAAATCTAACTTGGTTAGTTATTCAACATCACAGGCATTACAAGCATTGTAACTTGTTCACCTTCATCTGTACCATCAATAGGAGTTAGAATTCCTGCTCTGTTTGGTAATGACATTTCAATTAAAACTTCGCTAGAACTTAAATTGTTTAACATTTCACTTAAAAAACGAGAGTTAAAACCAATCTGCATATCATCACCTTGATAATCACAAGATAAACGTTCGTCTGCTTTGTTGGCAAAATCTAAATCTTCAGCAGAAATATTTAATTCTGTTCCTGCCATTTTTAAACGAATCTGATGTGTAGTTTTACTAGAGAAGATAGAAACACGTCTAACAGAATTTAAGAAAGAAGCTCTATCAACCGTTAATTTATTCGGATTCTCTTTAGGAATTACAGCTTCATAATTCGGATATTTTCCATCAATTAAACGACACACTAAAACCACATTATCAAACGTGAATTTTGCATTTGCATCATTATATTCAATAGTAACATCACTATCAGAACCACCTAAAATACCTTTTAATAAATTTAATGGTTTTTTTGGCATGATAAATTCTGCTGTTTGATCTGCAGTAACATCTGTTCTAGAATATTTTACCAATTTATGAGCATCTGTAGCCACAAAAGTCAAACTTTGAGAACTAAATTGAAAAAACACACCACTCATTACTGGACGTAAATCATCATTTCCAGCAGCAAAAATTGTTTTAGAAATTGCTGTTCCTAAAATATGTGCAGGAACTACAGTTTTACTTGGGCTTGGTAAAGAAACCGCTTTTGGGAATTCATCTCCACCAAAATAAGCCATGTCATATTTTCCTTGATCTGAACTAATTTCTATAGTATTGTCACCTTCTGTTTTAAACGTTAAAGGTTGATTAGGAAATGTTTTTAAAGTATCTAATAATAAACGTGCAGAAACAGCTATAGAGCCAGAACTTTCGCTTTCTACTTCTACAACAGAACTCATAGTCGTTTCTAAATCTGATGCAGAAACTTTTAATTCATTTTCAGACAATTCAAACAAGAAGTTATCTAAAATTGGTAAAGTGTTGTTGCTATTTATAACGCCTCCTAAAACTTGTAATTGCTTTAGTAATTGCGAACTTGATACAATAAATTTCATTTATTTTCTTTTCTTGATTATTCTTACAAATATAACCTTAAAAAGTGATTTTGAAAATTAATTTATCAACAGGTTATGAGCATTTTGTTGATGAATTTGAAAACGTTATAATTATGTTAACAAACTGTTTTTTGACTGATAAAAAACTACATTTGTTTGTTATCAAACATTAAAAATGAAGAAACTTTTACTATCAATTTTAGCATTTTTGCTGATTTCTATATCAATATTCGCACAAAAACCTCAAAAATTAACCTCAAATCAGATTTACGAGAAAATTCAGAAATTGAATTTCTTAGGAACAGCTCTATATATTGCTGCACATACTGATGATGAAAATACACGTTTAATTGCATATTTAGCAAACAACGTAAAAGCAAGAACTGGTTATTTGTCTTTAACAAGAGGAGATGGAGGTCAGAATTTAATTGGCCCAGAAATTAGAGAATTGTTAGGTGTTATTAGAACGCAAGAATTGTTAGCTGCAAGAAGAATTGATGGTGGAGAGCAGTTTTTTACAAGAGCAAATGATTTTGGGTACTCTAAACATCCAGATGAAACTTTAGAAATTTGGAATAAAAAGGAAGTTTTAAGTGATGTGGTTTGGGCAATTAGAACCTTTAAACCAGACGTAATCATCAACAGATTTAATCATAGAACTCCAGGAACTACTCATGGACATCACACAACATCTGCAATGTTAAGTGTTGAGGCTTTTGATTTGGCTGGAGATAATTCTGTTTATAAAGAACAATTAAAATATACACAAAGTTGGCAGCCAAAACGTTTGTTTCATAACACATCTTCTTGGTTTTATAGAGATAAAAAGAAGTTCGAAGAATTGGCAAAAGATTTTACAAAGTTTGATATTGGTGTTTATTATCCATTAAAAGGCTTGTCTAATAATGAGTTAGCATCAATAGCAAGTAGTCAGCATTTATGCCAAGGTTTTGGTAGAGTAACAACAAGAGGACAACAAACTGAATATGCAGAGTTTTTAAAAGGTGATAAACCAAAAGATACAAATGATATTTTTTCTGGAATAAATACAACTTGGAATCGTGTCGAAAATGGTGGAGAAATTGGCGATATTTTATATGCAATTGAACAAAACTTCGATTTTGTGAATCCGTCTAAACATTTACCAAAATTGATGGAAGCGTATCAGAAAATTAAAAAATTAAAAGACAATCATTGGCGAGAAATTAAAGAAAAACAGATTAAAACAATTATCGAAGCTTGTGCAGGTTTGTATTTAGAAGCTTCTGCAAGGAGTTCTTCATCTGCATTAAACACAAGAGTTGAAGTCGATATTGAAATTTTGAACCGAAGTCAATCAAATATTGAGTTAGTCTCTTATGAATTTCCTTTCCTAGCAGAAACTTTTAAAAAAAATATTGAATTAGCTCAGAATAAAAAAAATATCGAAAAAAAGTTTGTTTATGTTTCTACTGAAGAAAGTTATACTGATCCTTATTGGTTAAGAAATGACGCTTCTTTAGGAATGTACAAAGTAACCAACCAACAATGGATTGGTTTGCCTGAAACATTAAGAAGTATAAATATTAGATTTAATTTAATTATTGAAGATGTTTCAATATCATTCGAAAAAAATATAGTAAGAAGATATTCAGAAAGAGATAAAGGAGAAATTTATGAACCTTTTGAAATTCTACCAAAAATAACTACAAAACTACAAAATAAAGTATTAATTTTTTCTGATGATACTCCACAAAAAGTTTCTGTGGAAGTTAAAGCAGGTGCAAATAATATAGTTGGAAAAGTGAGTTTAAATATTCCAACAAGTTGGAAAGTTTCTCCAAAAGAAATCAGTTTTGCAATTGAACAAAAAAACGATAAAAAAACAATTGAGTTTTTGGTAACTCCACCTAAAAATCAATCTGAAGGAACGTTAAAAGTAGTTGCTTCTGCAAATGGTAAAACTTATAACAAAGAATTGGTAGAAATCAATTACAATCACATTCCTAAACAATCTGTTTTATTAAATTCTGAAGCAAAAATAGTAAGATTAAATATTAAAAAAGTTGGAAATAAAATAGGTTATATTAAAGGTGCAGGAGATGCAATTCCAGAAAACTTAAAACAGATTGGTTATAATGTCTCAATGATAAACCCAACTGAAATTAATGAAGGAAATTTGCATAATTATGATGCAATTATTTTAGGAATTAGAGCATACAATGTTGTAAAAGAATTAAAATTCAAACAAAAATTCTTGTTAGAATATGTAGAAAAAGGAGGTAATATGATTGTGCAATACAACACAAACAGAAGAGTAGATGTTGGTGCTCCATATCAATTACAATTATCTAGAGATAGAGTTACTGATGAGTTTGCAGAAGTAAGAATTCTAGATAAAAACCACCCTGTTTTAAACTTTCCTAATAAAATTGCTCAAAACGATTTTAAAGGTTGGGTGCAAGAACGAGGTTTATATTTTCCTAATTCTTGGAGTAAAGAATATACACCAATTTTATCGATGAATGATAAAGGAGAAACACCAAAAAACGGAAGTTTATTAATTGCAAAATATGGCAAAGGAAATTACATTTACACAGGTTTAAGTTTCTTTAGAGAATTGCCTGCTGGCGTTTCTGGAGCCTATAAATTATTTGCGAATATTTTGGCTGTTGGAAAAGAAGTTGCAAAGTAATAAAGTGCAAAAAGTTAGCAAACAAGTTTAGCCACAGTCCCCAAATTTCGGGAGAAATGGCATCTTAAAATATACAAAATGAACAAAAAATACACTTGGAAAAAAGAGTACACTTTGGTTTTAGTTGCCAATGTAATTTACATCATTGTGTTTTATTTTATAACCAGTCATTTTACAGTTTAATCGATGGAAATAGCAAGTAAATTACACACAGTAGATTGGATAATTTTATCGGTAACATTAACTTTTATTGTGGCTTATGGAACGTATGTAACAAGAAAAAATAAGAACGTAACTGACTACATAAAAGGAGGGAGTGACTCAAAATGGTGGACAATTGGATTGTCAGTAATGGCAACTCAAGCAAGTGCAATTACGTTTTTGTCAACTCCAGGACAAGCGTTTCATAGTGGAATGGGTTTTGTGCAATTTTACTTAGGTTTGCCAATTGCAATGGTAATAATTTGCGTGGTTTTTATACCCATTTATCATAAGTTAAAAGTCTACACAGCCTATGAGTTTTTAGAAGGAAGATTCGATTTAAAAACCAGAAGTTTAGCAGCCATTTTGTTTTTAATTCAACGTGGTTTAGCAGCAGGAATTACCATTTTTGCACCTGCAATCATTTTAAGTGCAGTTTTAGGTTGGGATTTGTTAACCTTGAATATTATTATAGGATTTTTAGTAATTATCTACACAGTTTCTGGAGGAACAAAAGCAGTAAATGTTACACAAAAACAGCAAATGATTATCATATTTACAGGAATGTGTATTGCATTTTTTATGATCATGAGTCAACTTCCTGCTGATATTACTTTTACAAACGCACTAGAAATTGCTGGTGCAAGTAATAAAATGGAAGTGTTAGATTTTTCTTTTGATTTAAGCAACAGATACACAGTTTGGACAGGAATTCTTGGTGGAACTTTTTTAATGCTTTCTTATTTTGGGACAGACCAAAGTCAAGTACAACGTTATTTGTCTGGGAAATCAGTTAGAGAAAGTCAGTTAGGACTAATTTTTAATGGCTTGTTAAAAGTGCCAATGCAATTTTTTATTCTGTTAATTGGTGTAATGGTTTTTGTTTTTTATCAATTTAATCCATCACCACTAAACTTTAATCCAACAGCAAATGAAGAGGTTGTTAAAACCAAATATGCACAAGAATATAAAAAATTAGAAGTACAACATATAGAACTTGAAAAGACAAAAAAAGCAATTTTTGCTGATGGTTTTCAGGCAAATGAAAAAACAATGGTGCAGCAATTAAATCAGGCAGATTTGGCATTAAAAGCAAAGTCTAAAGCGATTATTGATAAAATTGATGAAGAAAATACGCTTAAAAAAATAGAATCGAATGACAAAGATTATGTATTTATTCATTTTATTTTAAACAATTTACCAAGAGGATTAATTGGACTTTTATTAGCCGTAATTTTATCTGCAGCAATGTCATCTACAGCATCAGAATTAAATGCATTAGCTAGTACAACTGCTATAGATTTATACAAACGAAATGTAAAAGAAGAAAAGAGCGAAGAACATTTTGTGAAAGCATCTAAATGGTTTACTCTACTTTGGGGAATTATTGCCATTTCTGTGGCTTGTATTGCCAATCTATTTGAAAATTTAATAGAAATGGTGAATATAATTGGATCTATATTTTATGGAAATGTTTTAGGAATTTTCTTGCTCGCTTTTTTCATCAAATTTGTAAAAGGAAATGCTGTTTTTATAGCTGCAGTTATTACTCAAATTATTATTATTTATGTTTTTAATCAAGATTGGTTGCCTTATTTATGGCTCAATTTATTAGGATGTGTTTTGGTGATGGGAATTGCGATTATTTTGCAGATATTTATTCCTACAAAACCAAAACTTGATGATGTAGAAACGATTGGAAATAACTAAATTAATTAGACCTGTCAGGTTTTTAAAACCTGACAGGTCTTGAATGATAATTGATGAAAAAGAAAACCATAAAATGGGGAATTATTGGCTTAGGTAAAATAGCTCAAAAATTCGCAACAGATTTAGCTACTGTAGAAAATGCAGAATTAGTTGCAGTAGCCTCTAGAAGTCAAGAAAATGCTGATGAATTTGCTAAAAAATACAATGTAAAAAAAGCCTATAGTTCTTATGAGGATTTAACAAAAGACACAGAAGTTGATGCTGTTTATATTGCAACTCCACATAGTTTTCATAAAGAACATTCCATACTTTGTTTACAAAACAAAAAAGCAGTTTTGTGTGAAAAACCATTCGCAATGAATTTGCAAGAAGTTACAGAAATGATAACAGTTGCTAAAGAAAATAATGTCTTGTTAATGGAAGCTTTATGGACCTTTTTTTTACCTCATTATCAATTTGTTCTAGAGCTTATATCATCAGAAAAATTTGGAAAAATAAAAGGACTAAAAGCAGATTTTGGTTTTTACAACGAATATGATACAAATAGAAGATTATTTAAAAAAGAAGTTGGTGGAGGTTCTTTGTTAGACATTGGTATTTACCCAATTTTTGCAGCTTTATCTACTTTTGGGAAACCTAAAAATATAGAAGCAAATGCTACTTTTTTCGAAAACGGAGCAGATTCAAGTTGTTCTATGATTTTTGAATATGAAAATGCAAAAGCAACTTTAAAAAGTACATTATTAGAAGAAACAAAAACTGAAGCAATTTTTACTTTTGAAGATGCAACTGTAAAAATAAACACAATGTTTCATCAACCTACAACAGTAACCATTATTCAAAATAATAAAGAAGAAATTATCGATTTTGGGTACAAAACCATTGGTTATAATTTTGAAATTGAACACTTCAACAACCTTATAAGAGATGGTAAAACAGAAAGTGATATTATGACTTTTGAGTTTTCTAAAATTTTAATACAAACTTTGGATAAGGTTCGCAATATTATTGGTTTGGAGTATTAGTTGGTATATAAACGTTTCTATTTCTTTATGAAACTTGTTAATTATATTTATTTAATAGACCAAAGTCAAAAGGTGTCCAAAGTGAGGCTTTTAAACCACTTTCTTTAAAGGCTTTATTTGCCCAACTATTGCAAGTTTTAAAGCAAGAATAACTTCCTTTAGCTCTATAAAAATCATCTTGATAAGAATAGCCTCTGTTTTCAAGTATCATTTTAAATCCGTTTTTATCAACTTGAAAAGTGTTTGATAAATAATTGTTTAATTTTTGTAATTCACTTTCACTTACTTTTATTTCAATCCAATTCAAACGTTTGTTTTTGTAACGTGTAATATGAATTAATGTAGCACTTTTTAAAAATAAAGCTTTAAACGTATTTTTAAAAGTTAAATCTGCCCAAGTAGGAGTGTTCAAATAAAAATTTTCTTCTCCCCAGCCAAAAGATAAATATTTTTCTGTTTTATTTTTTTTTATTCCAGACAATAAAAGGCTATCTATATTTTTTACTGGAATGATAATATCTAAGTGAACTCCATTTGTAGTCAGATAAATTGATTTATTTAGTAACCCATTATCAATTTCTCTATCAATAGTAATACTAGTTAAAATTAATGAAATTAAGACATAGGTTATAGGAATTAGAAATAGATAAAATAACCATTTAAAAAATTTCTTTACAATTTTCATAAATTATTAAATATGAACTTCATTTAGCTAAGTTATTTGTTTTCAAATAAAAAACTCAAGCTATTAACTTGAGTTTTTTAAATATATTGTTAAAAATAAAAAACAATTTACATTGCTCCCCATTCTTTTAAAGATGCTTTGTTCATTTTTATATAACCAGCATTTTTTTCAATAGTTGCGTATTTTAAAGATTCTTTTGCTGCTGCAATAGCTCCTTTTTTATTTCCTGCTTTTGAATGAATTAAAGATTGCTGACGTAAGTACCAAAAACGAGGTTTATCAGAAGTCATTTCAACAGCTTTGTCAATCCAAGTTTGCGCTTGTTTAATGTCTTTTCCTGCTTGTAAATAATAAACTGCAGCTCCATACATATCATTTGGAGTTGGTCCATTCATTATTTTATTGATGCTAGAAGAAACCATTTTATCTGTAGGTGTTTCAAACTTTAAAGGCACATAAACGTTTTCCCACATAATTCCTATCACAGCAGAGTTGTTTGTTAAATCGTCAAAAGTAATAGTAAATGTTTCAATTGGCATTGGCATTTTAAAAGGAGTTACTCTTACTTTTGCAGCAACTTTAGCTTCATCCCATTTTCTTGGATTTCCCCAATTTGTAGCATCAGAATATAAAATTACGTCCCAAGTTTTTTCTCCAGGAATACTATATAAAGCATACGTTCCTTTTTTTAATGTTTTTCCATCAATCATAAAATCGGTAGAAAAAGTCAATTTTGTATTTGCGTTTGCGCCTGTTCTCCAAACTTTTCCATAATCCTCTAAGCCACCAAATATTTTTCTTCCTTTCATACTTGGTCTAGAGTATTCTAAAGTAACATCTGTTAAGCCTACTTTTTGTTCAATTTTTTGAGAAGGACTTGGTGCTGGTGTTTTAATTTGTGCATTTGCAGAAAAAGCGAAAGCTGCAACAAATAATGATAATATAGTTTTTTTCATAATTACTGGTTGTTTAATTTAAATTACACCCAAAATTACAATTTCAAAAAACGAGAAACGTTAACAAAAACTTAAAATAAGGGATTGTATCTTTGCCATTATTTTTAAAGAATGATGAAGAAATATATAGCCGAATTTATTGGCACGTTTTCAATGATTTTCTGTGGAACAGGAGCAATGACCATTAACGAAATTACTGGTGGTGATGTTACACATGTAGGTATTGGAATTACTTGGGGTTTAATTGTAATGGCAATGATTTATGCCTTTGGCGATATTTCTGGAGCGCACTTTAACCCAGCAGTTTCAATTGCGTTTGCTTATGCTAAAAAGTTTGCTTGGAAAGAAGTGCCTAAATATATAACAGCACAAATTTTAGGTGCATTTGCAGCGAGTTTAATTTTGTGGTTTTTGTTTCCTGCAAGTGAGTTTTTAGGTGCTACAATACCAACTGTAGATGTTTGGCGTGCTTTTGTATTAGAGTTATTACTCACATTTTTCTTAATGATTGTAATTATAAACGTTTCTACAGGAAGTAAAGAAATAGGAGTTATTGCTGGAATTGCAATAGGTTCTGTTGTATTATTAGAAGCACTGTTTGCTGGTCCAATTACTAATGCATCTATGAATCCTGCACGTTCTTTAGCGCCAAATATTGTTTCTGGTAATATTTCTGGATTGTGGCTATATATGATTGCACCGATTTTGGGAGCTTTGTTAGCAGTTGTTTCTTGTAAGTTAGTAAAAGACGATAATTGTTGTGATGATGGATGTTAGTGTTTTAGGCTGTGGATGGTTAGGAAAACCCTTAGCAGTTTCATTATTAGAGGAAGGATTTGCTGTAAAAGGTTCTACTACTTCAGAAAATAGAATTGATGAGTTAGAGTCTTTAGAAATAGAAACGCATTTGGTAAATATTTCTGAATTTGAAGAATATGATACTTTTTTAAATTCCGATATTTTAATCATTGCTATTACATCAAAAGATATAGATGGTTTTGAGAATCTGATTTCTCAAATAGAAGAATCTTCGATTCAAAAAGTAATTTTTATTAGTTCCACCTCAGTTTACCCAAGAATTAACAAAGTAATTACAGAAGAAGATGAGGTTATAAAAAATCATCCTTTAGTAGAAATTGAAAATTTATTTAGAGAAAACACTTTTTTCGAAACTACAATTATTCGTTTTGCTGGTTTGTTTGGTGATGATAGACATCCTGGAAATTGGTTTAAAAACGGTCGAGAAATTCCACAGCCAGAAGGTTTTGTAAATATGATTCATAGAGAAGATTGTATCAATATTATACACGAAATTATCAACCAAAATTTTTGGAATGAGACTTTTAATGCGTGTGCTAATCATCATCCAACAAGAGAAAAATTTTATATAAAAGCTAGAAAAAGTAAAGATTTAGAAGTACCTGTTTTTAAAGAGGAAGAAAATTATCAATGGAAAATTATTTCTTCTGATAAAGTGCAAAGAGTTTTAGGATATACTTTTATTATTGATGATTTGTTGAGTATTTAGTTTTTTTTAAGTTTCAAAGTTTCAAAGTTTCAAAGTTTTTCATTTTCACTAAAAACTAAAAACTAAAAACTAAAAACTAAAAACTAAAAACTAACTATACTTTCTCTTCCTCAAATAATTAAAAACAAACCCAAAGCCAAATAACAAAATAAGTGGTAAAACTACATTCAAGAACTGCCAAAAAGTACGTTCTTTAAACGCTTTTTGTTTGTCTAACATTCTAATTTTTAAAGTTTTGTTTCTTAAATCAATTAAACCAGAATCGTCTAATAAATAATCGACTGTATTTAAAAGAAAACCTTTATTTCCAAAGGTTTGATTCGTCCATTTGTCTCTACTCAAATCAAAAGGTTTGTCTTTTAAAATTTGATTTTTCCCAATATCACCATCAGAAATCACCACCATTTTATTTTGGGTTGCATTCTCTTTATAGAATGGAGTTTCAAAAGGTTTTACACGATTTTTGTATGCCGAATTAAAATCACCTTCTAACAAAATTGCAAACAATTGATTTCCGCTTTTGTAATCATTTTCTACAACTTCTTCAGCTATAGATTGTAACTCAATAAAATTAGGAGTTCCCACTTTTTGAGTTAATAAAGAACTGACTAATAAAGGTGTTTTTTTGATGTTATTTTTTAAAGTATCAATTTGATTTGCAAACTGTAAACGAACAGGAGAAATATTTTTCGTGATTGGATGATTAGGATTCCCACCAACCAAAGGATGAAAAAACCATTCTAAATTTTTAAATTGTGTTTGATTCCCAACTTTACCTGTTGCTAATGGAATTTGCGATGCATATAAATCTTTAATTAAAGAGGTGTTTATGCGAATTCCATAAGAAAACAACAAATCTGTTAAGTTCAAATCTCTTGGGTAAGCTAACATTTTCCCACCATTAAATAAGCTGTCTTGGTCTGCTTGAACTTTATCAATCATCCATAAAGTTTTACCACCATTTGTAATAAATTGGTCTAAAACAAACTTTTCTTTCTCTGTAAATTTTTGAGTTGGTTTTGCAATAATTGCCAAATCTAAAGACGTTAAATCTTGTAAAGTTTGTTGCGGATTTGTAGCAACAGAATCTAAAGTAAATTTTGCCATTCTGTATTTTTTTGCAACTTCACTTAAAAAACTAAATTGATAAATATCTTCTAACTCACCATTTCCAGAAATAATAGCTACTTTTTTCTGTTTCTTTTTAGTGATGGAATTAATTGCACTAGAAAAACTATATTCTAAGTTTTCTATGGCTTTTTGTAGTTGCTCATTTTGTGAGGCCCTAATTGCGTTTGGTAATAAAGAAACAATCGTAGCTTTTTTGCCATAAGAAATTTCTGCCCAAGGAAAAATAATCGCTTCAGAGAGTTTACCTTCTTCTTCCACAGTTAATTGACTTGGCATCATTCCACGTTTTATTAAATCTTCTCGTTGATTATCAGGATTTTCAAAATTGATTTTTATGTTGGAGTTTTCAGAAGCTAATTCTTCTAAATACTGACGTGTTTCTGCTTGTAATCGTTTAAATTCTGATGGAAAATCGCCTTCTAAATACACAGTTATAAAAAGTGTATTCTCAACATCAGAAATAATATTTTTTGTGGTTTCAGAAAGTGTGTAACGTTTGTCTGCAGTTAAATCGAAACGCGAATAAAAAGATTGATTAATAATGTTCAGAACAATTAAACCAATTAATAAAACTGCGCTATTTTTTATTTTCTTATTCATTGTCTAAACGCATTTTAGTAATGAATAAAAAGAAAACAGTCACACTTACAAAATAGATAATATCTCTAGTGTCAATAACACCTCTAGAAATACTTTTAAAATGTTCGTTAATTCCGATTTTTTTAATGTTTAGATCATTGCCCAATAAATTGGAAATCGAATCAAAACCATAATATAAAATGAACGTTATAAAAACGCCCAATAGAAAAGTCACAACCTGATTTTTAGATAAAGTTGATGTAAATAAACCAATGGCAGTATACGTTGCTGCTAAAAACAACAAACCAATATAAGAACCAATTGTGCTGCCAAAATCGATATTTCCTACAGGATTTCCTAATTGATAAACTGTATACACATAAGTTAAAGTTGGGATTAAAGCAACCACAACCAATAGAAGTGAAGCCCAAAATTTACCTAAGACAATTTGCCAATCAGAAATGGGTTTTGTTTTTAAAAGTTCTATAGTTCCACTATTAAATTCATCAGCAAAAGATTTCATAGTAATTGCTGGAATCAAAAATAAAAATACCCAAGGAGCTAAAAAGAAAAACGGATTCAAATCTGCAAAACCTGCGTTTAAAATATTAAAATCGTCTTTAAAAATCCATAGAAATAAACCATTAATCAACAAGAAAACACCAATAACCAAATATGCAATTGGGCTTGTAAAAAACGAGTTGAATTCTTTTTTTAATATTGAGAACATTTATTTTTCTTCTAACTTCTAACTTCTAACTTCTAACTTCTAACTTCTAACTTCTAACTTCTAACTTCTAACTTCTAACTTCTAACTTTATTGCAAACTCACTCTTTTATCAACACTCCAAGCCTCAGGTTTGTCATTAAAATAGGTTTTGGTTTGTTTCCAAGTTTCTTTAAATAACTCAGAATTTCTATAATTTTCTAAATCTTGCTCGTCATTCCAATAAGAATACGTAAAAAAGATTTCAGGGTTATTTTTGTCTTGATATAATTCCAGTAATTCACAACCTTTAGAAGCTCTAATAAATGCTTTTTTTTCTTCAAACATCGCCAAAAATGCTGCAATGTATTTTTGATGAAAACTCATTTTTACAATTCGTACAAACATAAAATCTAAGTTAAAGGTGTAAAATCTGGTTTAGAATCGTTGTAAAACTCAATAATAATAGAATCTCTATAATTTAATCCTAAAAGAGTAGAAGCACCACCAACAGAATCTAAATTACTTCTGTAAATCGCAATTTCTAAATACCCAGCAGAATTAAAAAGCGCTAATTTACTTCCATCATATTGTACACTATCGTGTGCACTATCTCCAGCAACTTCATTATATTTTGTAAATATTTTAGCAAAAGAATAACGTCTTGCAGTGGCTTTAAATCTGCGTCCTTTTCCAATTTCTTGAAACATTTTTTTACTAATATTGCTAATTACATTTCCATAATTATCAATATATACAACCCCACCAATAATTTGGTTTTGCGCTTGATTTACCTTTGGCTGAATTTCTACTAATTTCTTAAAATCTTGAATTTCTTTGCCAATTACAGTCAAATTACCACCTCTTGCAATAAAACAAGCCACTTGTACAAAAACATCTAAAACTGGGAAACTACTTTCTATTCTATCATGAATATTAATTTCTACAATTCTTTTTGGTTTAATTTCTGAAGCAATCATAGAGATTAACCCATTATCAGGACATACAAAAAAATGATTATCTAATTCTAAGGCAATGTGCTTGTTATCTCTACTTAATTCAGAATCTACTCCTACAATATGTATGGTGCCATCAGGAAAACTTTTGTAAGAATTTTTTAAAATATACGCAGTTTCTGTAATATTAAATGGCGATATTTTATGTGTAATATCTACAATTTTCGCATCAACAAGTTCTGAGTAAATAGCTCCTTTAACAGCACCCACAAAGTGGTCTTTGGTTCCAAAATCTGTTGTTAAAGTAATTAGAGACATGAATTGGTAGCTGTTAGTTAATTGTTTAAAAGTTGTTAACTATTATACGCAAATCTAATCATTTTAGTATTTTAAATTACTATTTTTAAATTAAATATAATTGTAATCAAAACATAAAATTTAAACATTTGAACGAACGCATTATAGAGCTTACAGAAATTAGTCCCAAAGATTTTTTTGGCGAACACAACAGTACCATAGAGCAACTAAAAAGATATTTCCCAAAAATAAAAATTGTTGCACGAGGTTCTAAAATGAAAATTTACGGTGAATCTGATCTTTTAAACGAATTCGAAACGCGTTTAGAACGTTTGATAAAGTATTTTAATCGTTACAACAAGTTGGATGAGAATAGCATTGAGCGTATTTTAACATCTACAGGAAATGAAGAAAAAACAGCTGCAGCAAAAAAGACAAAAGATGTTTTGGTGCATGGAGTGAATGGTAAATTGATAAAACCACAGACAGAAAACCAACGTAAAATGGTTACGTTAATGGCAAAAAACGATATGTTATTTGCTGTTGGTCCTGCAGGAACAGGAAAAACCTATACAGCTGTTGCTTTGGCTGTAAAAGCTTTAAAAGAAAAAGAAGTAAGAAGAATTATTTTAACAAGACCTGCTGTAGAATCTGGCGAAAATCTAGGATTTCTTCCAGGAGATTTAAAAGATAAATTAGATCCTTATATGCAACCTTTGTACGATGCTTTAAGAGATATGATTCCGCATGAAAAATTAGAATCTCATTTAGAGAAAGGAGTCATTCAAATTGCACCTTTGGCATTTATGAGAGGTAGAACTTTGGATAATGCATTTGTTATTTTAGACGAAGCACAAAATACAACTCATAGTCAAATGAAGATGTTTTTAACAAGAATGGGTAAAAGTGCTAAGTTTATCATTAATGGTGATCCAGGGCAAATAGATTTACCAAGAAAACAAGTGTCTGGTTTAA
>JBGCFX010000067.1:0-4483 GCA_045110395.1 Polaribacter sp. | reverse complement strand
AAGCAAATTCATACAGAATATTCAGCATTAATGAGTAAAGTAATGTCGAATGGAAATGGACGCATTAAATTTCCAATAAACGAACCAGCAGAAGGTAAAAAGCGTTCTCAAATTGAAGAATATTTAGATTTTTATGAAGGTTCTGGAGTGCAACATATTGCAATGGCAACAGACGATATTATAAAAACAGTTTCGCAATTAAAAGCAAACGGAATTGAGTTTTTATCAACACCACCAGAAGAATATTATAGAGCAGTTCCTGGAAGATTAGAAGAACACAGCCACGAATTAAGAGAAGATATCGAAAAATTAAAAGGTTTAGGTATTATGATAGATGCTGATGAAGAAGGCTATTTATTACAAATTTTTACAAAACCAGTAGAAGACAGACCAACTTTGTTCTTCGAAATTATTCAAAGGATGGGAGCAAGAGGTTTTGGAGCAGGAAACTTTAAAGCGTTGTTTGAATCTATAGAAAGAGAACAAGCTAAGAGAGGAACTTTATAAAAAAGAGAAAAGAAATTAGAACAAAGAATAAAGATTTAAAAAAAGTCTTGTTTCTTTGTTCTCTTATTCTTGAATCTAAAAGCCTATGAAAAGAGAAGAAATACTAAAAGCCATAGAAGAAAAGTACGACAAACTGGGTGTTCCAGTAGATTCTATGTTAGAAGGTTTGTTACATAGCACACCAATTACGTATTGGGATTATATTCAAACAGATGCACTTTTAGGGTTGCAAATTCCTAGAACTACTTTACCAGATGAAATGGTGTTTATCATGTATCATCAAGTAAATGAGTTGTTATTTAAAATGATTTTGTGGGAAATTGATCAAGTTGCAAAAGCAACTGAAGTTTCTGCAGATAAATTTTCGATGCATTTAGGAAGAATCAGTAGATATTTTGATATGCTTTGTAGTTCTTTTAATGTCATGGCAGATGGTATGGAAAAAGAACAATACCTAAAATTTAGAAACACATTAACTCCTGCAAGTGGTTTTCAATCAGCACAATATCGTAAAATTGAATTTGCATCCACTGAACTCATTAACTTAATAGATGCAAGGTTTAGAGAAGATATAGATAGAAATTCATCATTTAAAAACGCCTACAATCATTTGTATTGGCAAGCTGCAGGTAAAAATTACACAACAGGACAAAAATCTACCTTATTAAATCTTTTTGAGAAAAAATATATGGGAGATTTTATCGATTTTATGGAAGATTATAATGATATTAATTTATCAAAAAAGTTTAAAGAACTTCCAGAAGAAACACAGCAAAACACGGATTTAATAAAAGCAATGCGTCATTATGATTATACTGTAAACGTAAAATGGGTTATGGCTCATTACAATGCAGCTGCAAAATATATTGGTGGTAGCGATTCTGACTTAAAAGCAACAGGTGGTAGTAATTGGCGTAAATATATGCATCCAAAATATCAAAGAAGAATCTTTTTTCCCTATTTATGGAGCGAAGAAGAACTAAAAAACTGGGGCACTTTCTAAAAAATAGTTAAAAAGTCATCTACAAATGACTTGTAAATCGCTTTTTTCTTTTTTGGAATGGTAATTGTCATTACTTTTTTATAAGTTTGAAAACTATGAAAAAACATATTCTATTATTTTTAGTCTTTATAATTACTTTTTCTGCCTTTAGTCAAGAAAAAGAAACTGCGTTTAAAAGCGGAGAATGGTTGCGTTATAAAATGAGTTATTCTGGTTTTTTAAGAGCGGGTTCTGCAATTTTAGAAGTAAAAGAAGTAGATTTAAAAGGTAAGAAAGTGTTGCATACTATTGGCACAGGTTGGACCTCTGGTATGATAAAATGGTTTTTTAAGGTTGATGATAAGTACGAGTCGTATTTTGACAAAGACACCATAAAACCTTATATTTTTAAAAGAAAAATAGACGAAGGTGGTTATAAAAAACATAGAATAACCTCTTTTAATTACGAATCTAAAAAAGCATACGTTCAAGATTTTACTGAGCAAAAAGATACTTCTGTTACTTTTAATAATGTACAAGATATGCTTTCTTCTTTTTACTATTTAAGAAATCATGATGTAACAAATATGAAAAAAGGAGATGAAATAGCTATAGATATGTTTATAGATGCCAAAATACATCCTTTTAAGTTACGGTTTTTGGGAAGAGAAACCATAAGTACAAAATTTGGGAAAGTGAAAACAATGTTGTTTAGACCTATAGTTCAATCTGGTAGAGTTTTTAAAGCGCAAGAAAGTGTTACTTTATGGATTACTGAAGATGCCAACAAAATTCCTATTAAAATGAAAGCAGATTTAACAGTTGGTTCTTTAAGAGCAGAATTAGAGGCTTACAAAGGTTTGGCAAATGACTTTAAGAAAAATTAAGAAATTTTAACGAAACCGATATCGAAACTTCATCAATAATGATTGATGAAAAATCAATTTTATTTGTATTTTTGAGAAGTCTAATTAAATAGTATACTTCTTGAGAAAAACAGCCTTCTTCTTACTCGCAATTCTATCACTTTTATCTTGTAAAAAAGAAGAAACACCTCCTCTAGTAATAGAAAAAGTAATTCCAGAACCACCAGAATTTAGATATGGTTACAATATAGATAATTATGTTGTAATTCAAGATACCATAAAAAGTGGAGAAAGTTTTGGTACAATATTAGACAGACATCATGTTTATTATCCTAAAATAAATAAAATTGCGACAACAATTAAAGATACTTTTGATGTTAGAAGAGTAAGAGCTGGTAAACCTTACACAATATTGGCAAGCAAAGATTCATTACAAGAAGCACAAATTTTTATTTATAAAAATAATAAAATTAAAGCGACAGTTGTAGATTTTTCTGATTCAATAATTAAAGCACATACATACCTACAACCTATAAAAACTGTTCAAAAAATTATAGAAGGCACTATCTATTCTAGCCTATCTAACTCTATGGATAGTTTACATCTATCACCAACTTTAACAAATACAGTTGCAGATATTTATGCTTGGACATTAGACTTTTACAAACTTCAAAAAGGAGATACTTTTAAAATTATTTTTGAAGAAAAATATATTAAAAAGAATCTTTTTGCAGGTTATGGTGATGTAAAAGCAGCCGTTTTTAAACATAAAGGAGTAGACTTTTACGCATATAGATTCTTAGCAGATTCAATAAAAGGTATTACAGAATATTATGATGATGATGGAAATATGCTAAGAAGTCAGTTTTTAAAATCACCTATAAAATTCCAATATAGAATCTCTTCTAGATACAATTTAAAAAGAAGAATTGCATATTATGGTAATAGAGTAAGGCCACATAGAGGTACAGATTTTGCTGCCAATATTGGTACACCAATTTTAGCAACAGCAAGTGGTACTGTTACAGAATCTACAAGAAGAGGAGGAAATGGAAAATTTGTAAAAATTAAGCATAACTCCACATATTCTACCCAATATTTACACATGAAAACACGTAAAGTTAAAAAAGGACAATACGTAAAACAAGGGCAAGTTATTGGTTTAGTAGGAATGACAGGAAATACAGGTGGGCCTCATGTTTGTTATCGTTTCTGGAAAAACGGAAAAGAAGTAGATCCCTTTAGACAAAAATTACCAGCTGCAGAACCTTTAAAGAAGAGTTTGAAACCTAAATATTTAGAGTTTATAAAAATTTTAAAATATCAACTAGACCATAACCAAATCTCTGTACCAGAAGAACCAGAAGTAATAGAAAGTATCGCTCAAAATTAAAAAAATGGCTTTAAAAAATATCAACCCTACAAAAACAAATGCTTGGGCATCATTAACAAAACATTTTAATGAAATTCAAGACATCAATATTAAAAACTTAGACAAAGAAGCAAATAGAAAAGAAGATTTTTCTATAAAATTTGATGATTTATTAGTCGATTTTTCTAAAAACAGAATTACAAAAGAAACGATTAGTTTATTAATTGAATTGGCAAACGAAGTAGATTTAAAAGATGCAATAGATAAGCAATTTTCTGGAGCAGTTATTAATGTAACAGAAGGTAGAGAAGTTTTACACACAGCTTTAAGAAGCACTTCTGCTGAACCAGTTTTAATTGATGGCAAAGATATTAAACCAAAAATTCAGACAGCTTTAAGAAAAATAAAAAGTTTTTCCAATAAAGTAATTTCTGGTAAATGGAAAGGCTATACAGGTAAATCGATTACAGATGTTGTAAATATTGGTATTGGTGGTTCAGATTTAGGACCAGATATGGTTGTAGAATCTTTACAATATTATAAAAATCAATTAACCACTCATTTTGTATCGAATGTAGATGGTGATCACGTATCTGAAGTCATAAAAAACCTAAATCCAGAAACTACTTTATTTGTAATTGTATCAAAAACATTTACAACACAAGAAACCATTTCGAACGCAGAAACCATTAAAAATTGGTTTTTAAAATCGGCAACTATTTTTGATATTCCAAAACACTTTGTAGCAGTTTCTAC
>JBGCFX010000066.1:0-18487 GCA_045110395.1 Polaribacter sp. | reverse complement strand
GGAGAAAATCAAAATGACCAACATCCACCATCAGATATAAGAGCAGGAGAAAAATTAATAGCAGATATTTATAATATGATAAGTACTTCTCCTTCTTTTGATAAAACTATGTTTGTAATAACGTATGATGAACATGGAGGAACTTACGATCATGTACCACCTCCAAGTGGAGCGAAAAATCCAAATGAAAATCAAAATGAAGCTGGACAAGATGGATTTTTGTTCAATCGTTTTGGAGTTCGTGTTCCTTGTGTAGTTGTAAACCCAAACATTAAAAAAGGTTTAATTGCAAGACCAGATGGTTATATTCCTTTTGATCATTCATCAATTATTAAAACCATTCAAACTTGTTTTAAATTAGAAGGTCATTTAACAGAAAGAGACAAAGCAGCACCAGATTTTTCTTGTTTATTAACAGAAACAGCACCTCGTAAAATAGATTTACCAACTTTAAAACCACAAAATTGGAATAAAAAAGTTGGAGAAAAATATGTTAATGATTTACATCATGTAATGGGAGATATTTTAGAATCTATGACAGGAAATTCTAAACCTAATTCTGAAGAATTATTAGAGTACATTCAAACCAATTACAAACAACTATTTGATACTTCTAAATAGTTTTAAATAAAAAAACCCTCTTAATTTTAAAATTAAGAGGGTTTAATATTTTAAGCAGAATTTCTACTTGCGTTAATATTTCCAAATAAAGAACGCATCACCATTTTTTCATATACTTCAATTTCTTTGGTACTTCCATCAGATTTTTGAAGTTCTTGTATTTTCTTTAACGCATATTGTTGTATGGTTAATAATGGCAATACAATTTGTTCTCTTATTTCTATAGATGCTTTCCCTACTGGGAAATTCTCCATCAATTCTTTATGTCCTGTTAATTTTAAAAGCAACCTTTTAGTAGTTTCGTATTCTTTAAAAATCAATTTCCAAAAATCCCCAAATTCTTCATCATCTGCCATATATGCAGTTAAGCCAAAGAAAGATTTTGTTAAACTCATCATACTATTTTCTAACAGCGTTCTGAAGAAATCAGAATTGTTATAAAAATCTACTACCTCATCAAATGTACCTGCATCTTCATACTTTTTTAGTGCTGTACCAACACCAAAGAAACCTGGTACGTTTTGTTTTAACTGACTCCAACTACCCACAAAAGGGATGGCTCTTAGTGCAGAAAAATCTAAAGTATCAGAATTAGAACGTTTACTTGGTCTACTACCAATATTGGTTTTTGCATAGTACTTTAGCGTACTCATTTTCTCTAAATAGGGTAAAAATTGTGGATGATTTTTAAAATCTACATAGGTTTTATAACTTGTATCAGCCATATCATTCATCAATTCTCTATGCTTATCATTTAATTGATCTTTATTAAAAATATCGTTTTTAATGCCAGAGCTTAATAATTGTTCTAAATTATATTGTGATGAGTTTCTTGTTCCAAAATTAGAACTAATAGTCTGACCTTGAATGGTTAACTGAATCTCTTTATCTTCTATTGTTGGCCCTAAAGAAGCATAAAATTGATGCGTTTTCCCTCCACCTCTTGCTGGTGGTCCTCCTCTACCATCAAAGAAAATAACTTCGATATCAAATTCTCTAGAAATTCTTGTTAAGGCTTCTTTTGCTTTAAAAATACCCCAATTTGCCATTAAATACCCACCATCTTTTGTTCCGTCAGAAAAACCTAACATAATAGTTTGTTTATTTTTTCTTTTTGATAAATGGTATCTATAGGTTTTGTTTGTGTATAAAGTTCGCATTACATCTTCTGCATTTATCAAATCTTCTACAGTTTCAAAAAGCGGAATTACATCTACAGGAAGTTCGTTTTCAAAGCCACATAAATTTAGCATTGCAAACGTCTCCATTACATTTAATGCAGTTTGATTGTTACTAATTATATAACGATTTGCACCTCTTTCTCCATTTCTTTGTTGAATTTGTTTTAACGCATAAATAGATTCTATGGTTTTTACAGAAACTTCGTCTGTTAAAATTTCTGGATTTATAGCGCCTTTAACTGCTGCAAGAATTTCTATTTGTTCTTTTTCAGAAAGACTTAAGTAATTTTTGGGGAAAGTTTTATCTCCTGTTTCATGTAAATCTTTTACAATTTGTACAAATGCTTGATGATGTACTCTACTATCTTGTCTTATATCTAAAGTCGCAAAATGGAAACCAAAAATTCTTACTTTATTAATAAAGTCATTCAACTCTTCTACAAATAAAGATTGATGCTCGTTTACAATAATTTCTCTTGCTGCATACAATTCTTCTAAAAGAATTTTCTGAGAGAAATTAACTTTTTCATAGCTTCTAACAACGTGTTTGTACAATCTTGTTTCTACACGAGATAAGATTTCTTGCACACCATCAAAAGTAAAACGTCTTTTTAAACGTCTAACATCTCTGTAATAATTTTTTAATGCAGTTTGTCTTAGTCTTTCTGCAACATCTAAGGTTATTTTAGTAGTTACAAATGGGTTTCCATCTCTATCTCCTCCAGGCCAAAAACCAAGATCTATAATTTCATTTTCAATCGGTTTTCCATCATAAATATGATGCTGAATATAATTGTAAATTTTAGGTACAGAATGATAAAAAACGTGCTCTAAATACCAAACTAAACTTACAGCTTCATCAAAAGGAGAGGGTTTTACTTTTTTATAAAAAGGTGTTTTTCCTAGTTGTGCTAACAACTTTTTTATCAATAATAAATCGTCATTTTGTATGGCTTTGTCTAAGTCTGTAATAATACCCAAAACAGTACCAGGATAAAATTGAGTTGGGTGAGCTGTTAAAACCACACGCACTTTAAAGTCTTCTAAATAGGCTTTTAACTCGTCTTTTTTATTTCCTAAAGTTGCAGATTCTTTAGAGCTTCTTAGTGTACCAAAACCATCCATATTATTAACAACTGGAAAAGCTGCATCTTCTATAGCATCAAACAATACAACTTGACGTTCTATAAATTGAATAAAACGAAATAGTAAATCTTTTTTTTCTTTTTTGGTTGGTTTGTTTTGATATTTTTTAAAAAAATGATCTATAATTTCTGTAGGGTTTTTTTCTAATTGAAACCCCTTGTTACACACTTTATGTAAAAGTGGTAATAAAACTCCTGTATCATCTATGGTATCAAAAGGAAGTGTAATAAAAATACTGTTATAAATTTGATATTTAGACAACACATTTTCATTGAATCTTTCTAACTTAGGTAAATTGTTCATTTTGTTATGATTTTACGCAATAAAATTACAAAAAAGCCATAGTATAGAACCTACCTTTTTAAGAATAATCACTCTATTATTTACGAAAACGATATAAATTTTACTGTTTTTTAATAGAATGTTTATTTTTTATTACAGTTTATTGATTTTGTTTTTATTCAAACTAAAAACCCTCAATTTTTACATTGAAGGCTTTTGTTAAGTTTAAAAAATTTAATCTTTTAAAGATTTAACGACTCTAATTTTTCTACTAATTTTTTATTAGAAGGTCTAGGTGCATTTGCATTTACAATATTTCCTTTTGGATCTATTAAAATAAAACGAGGAATTCCTTTTATCATATAATCTTGTATAAATTGCGATTCCCAGTTATTGTCTGCAAAAAGTTGCATACCTCCTAATTCTTTATCAACAATCATTTTACCCTATTTTTCATGGTCTTTCATTCTATCAATAGAAATACTTACAAATTCTATATTTTTATTATGAAAATCTTTTTCTACTTTCTTTAAAGAAGGAATCTCTGCAATACAAGGCCCACACCAAGTTGCCCAAACATCTATATACACATATTTACCTTTTAAATCTTCTAAAGAAGTTTTACCACCTGCATTGTTTTCATACCCATTAAATTTAGGAGAAGGACTACCAGATGCCAAAGCTTTTAACTTTTTATAGTCTTTTTCTATCTTGGCATTATTTGTTGCGTTTGTAGAGTTTTTAGAGAAAATAGCATAATAATCTTCTAGATTATTTGTGAATGTAATTCCGAATTTTGCATCATCAAATAAAAGTTTGTTTTTAATTTTCTGATTTTTAATGGTACTTACAGATTGTACAAAAGCAACACTTCTATCAAGAAGCGAGTCTTTTTCCACCATTTTCCCTGCTTCTTTGCTATGCAATGATGCAATAATTCTTCTATAATTATTAGAGAATACAAAATCGTTCTCACTTTCTAAATTAACCTTATCTAAAGGATCAAAAAAACCATCAGAAGCTTTAAAATCTTTGTCTTTTGCATAATACTTGTGAGCCATTTCATAGTCTGCTAACGAATTCAAATATTCATAATCTATATTCTTTAATTCGTCAGTTTTATAACTTTCAGAAATACCATCTGTTTCTTTAAGTAGATTTTGCTGATTTATTTTTATTTCTGATAAAGTTTCTAAAAAATCGGCTTCATTTTTGGAATAAAGTATTTTAGAACCTACTTTTTCAAGTCCATTTTTTTGGATTAAATATGCGTTTATTTCATTCCCAGAAATAGAAATTGTTGAGTCTAATTTTTTAGCATTATACGTAATATTGATTTTGTCTCCTTTTTCTAAAAAAAGATTTACGCCATTTCTATCTTGTCTTAAAAGATAATTATTACCATCTTTTATATAAATGGTGTCAGAAAAAACGCCATTTTCATCTAAAACTATTTCTCTTTTAGTATCTGTATTAAATTCATTTAATATGGAGATTTTATTCGTTTTCGCGTCTAAAATTTTTCCTGAAACTATTGCATAATCAATTTTAGATTCTGTTGTGCAAGATACAATTGCAATAGCTGCAATAAAAAGGAATATTTTTTTCATAATTGTGTATTTAATTTAAGATTTTAAAGATACAAAACCTTTTTTTAAATTATTTTAAGTGGTTATTCTTAAAATTGATGTTGATTTTTCTTCCACAAGAAAACGATTGTCTTGTCTACAACTGATAATCCAGACAATTGCATCATCATTATTACAAAGTAACCACGTATTTTGTTTTTGTAGAAGCGAAAATTTTTCGTCTTTAAAATACTTACTCAATTTCTTTTTCCCTTTCATTCCTGTTGGATAAAAATAATCGCCATTTTGCCATTTTCTTAGTTTTAATGGAAAAATTAATTGGTCTTTATCTACATAAATAGTTTGCTTGTTTTTAGTCGATTTTTCTGAGACAACATCTAGTTTTAGTTGAATTGGCTCTGTAATTTCTGTTTGATTTTCAACAATAAAAAACTCTTTATCTGTATGTTTTAAAACATTTTTAGACAGTATTAAAGAGTTTCTATCTTTTAATAATGTATGTGTTTTAGAAAAAAGTTGTTTTCCAGACTGTGCAGAAAGTAAATTATAAACATCATTAAATTCTGTAAAATGATAGGCTTTTAAAAGTTGATGCAGGTAGGCTTTTGGATTAGAAAATTGATTGACTTTTAGAATATCAATCTTTATTAAATGATCATTATGAAAACCGTCAAAAGAAGTTAAAACTTCTGATGAAATATCTTCAATTCTGTCCTTAATAATTTGTTGACTTTCTTGTAAATATTCGGTCGTTTTTGCAAAAGTTTCTAATAAACTCGGGTTAATTTCTTTTAAAACAGGTACAATTTGATGTCTAATTTTATTTCTAATGTATTTTGTTGATGCATTACTTTTATCTTCTCTCCAATCGATTTTATTTTCTGAAGCATATTTTAAAATTTCTTCACGAGAAAATTTTAAAAGCGGACGAACTATATTTCCGTTTATTTGAGGAATCCCATTTAAACCCTCTAAACCTGTTCCTCTTGTTAAGTTAATTAAAAAAGTTTCTAAATTATCATCTGCATGATGTGCAGTTAAAAGATAGTCAAATTGATGCTTTTTTATCAATTCATCAAACCAAGAATACCTTAAATTTCTAGCAGCAATTTGTGTAGATTGCTTGTTTTCTTTGGCAAATTTCTGGGTATTAAAATGTGTTGTAAAAACGTTAATCTTTAAACTTTTAGCTAACTTTTTTACAAATTCCTCATCTAAATCGCTTTCTTTTCCTCTTAAATTAAAATTGCAATGTGCAAGAGAAATATCAAAATTTAGTATTGATAAAAGGTGTGTTAAAACCACAGAATCTAATCCACCAGAAATAGCAATTAAAAGTTTTTTGTCTTTTAAAAAAGGAAGATTTGCATTGATATGTTTTAAAAAAAATTCCTGCATTTTAACTTTAAAAGACCTCACAAGTTTTAAAACCTGTGAGGTCTCGTTTTTATTGTTTTTTCAACCAAACACGAATTTCTTTTCGCAAGGCAACTTCTGGTTTTGGCAGAGGAATACTTCTACCAAATTGTTTACTTCTATTAAATTTAGAAAAAACCATTTTTTGTTGTTTCCATTCTTCTGGATACATTTTTAAAAACATATTGAACATATTTTGTTCAGTCTGTTTTTCTGGTAAACTTTCTGCGCACTTTTTAAAAAGTGCTTCTTTATCGAAAATCATTTTAACTACTTTATTATAAAAACTTCTTGATAGATCTTATGATTCCATAATGAATTCCTTCATGGAAATTATTAAACGGAATCGCATTTTCTATAGAACTTAATACAAAACCTGTACTTGTTGGGTATTCATTATAATTCTCGAAAATACCAGCTTCATAATCTTCTTGCAAAGTATCTGGCAAACCTATTAATAACTCTTTTACCTCTTCAAATTCTTCTTCTGTAAACGTTTTTGTTGCTGAAGTTCCTTTTTTATGTGCATCAATTAAATCGTCTGAACATAAACAATTTAAGCCAGATAACTTATAGTGTAACAACTGTTGGGTAACTACCAAATGAGCCACATTCCATGCAATATTGTTTTTGAAACCTTCTGGAATTTTATGAATTTCTTCTATCGTTAAACCCACTAATTCTTTTAAAACTAAATTACGAGAAGTTCTTAAAATATTGAATTGTATCTTCATTTTTTATCTTTATTTTAGCTGTAAATATACAGATAAATACAATGAAGAAAGTCTACTTTTTACAAACTTGTGATACTTGCAGAAGAATTTTAAAAGAAGTAAATACTGATGGTTTTGAACGACAAGAAATAAAAAAGAATAATATTACAGTTGCGCAATTAGAAGAAATGCATCAACTTTCTGGGAGTTATGAAGCCTTATTTAACAAACGTGCAAAATTGTACAAGGCTATGGATTTAAAAAACCAAACTTTGTCTGAAGCTGATTACAGACAGTTTCTTTTAGATGAGTACACATTTTTAAAACGCCCAGTTTTTATTTTAAATGATGAGATTTTTATTGGAAATAGCAAGAAAGTTGTAGAAAAACTAAAAGAGAAGATTGGTTAAATCTTCTCTTTTAGTTTTATTTTGACGATATTTTTATATCAGAAGATGAAACAATAGCAGCTAATTCATCTCTTGTTAAGTTTGTTTTTAAGCCTAACAAAATAGCATCTTTATTCTCACTTTGAATATTTACAACAATTTCTCTAATGCGATTTTTTTGTTCTCTAAAATGAATGTTTATTCTATCTCTACCATCCTTAATTCTTACTATTGTTTTAAATTGATTGTTTTTAACAAACTTTTTAAAGTCTTTTAAAACACGATCTGATTTATTCTCATAAATTAAAATTTTATAATTACTTGATTTGTCCAATAAAGCTTCAAGCTCTTCATCTTCCTGAGAATCAATAAAAAAATTGGCAATGAAACCAGGTACATTAAAAGATAAATCTGCCTCTTTTTTATGAGACTTGTAAAATTGTTTAAATGTTTTTTCTTGTGCATTTGTGCTTAATACAAATAAGCAAATTATAGTAACTAAAAATTGTTTCATCTTTCTTGGTTTTGTTTTTAAGACGAACACCAAAAGAATTTGTTACAATTTTCTTTTTTGACATTTAAAAATTCATTAAGAGTCCTAAACTAGTTCCTTTTATATTTAAATTAAATGTAGGGTTAAAATTAGAACTTACACTTGGTGCATTTGCATTATATAATTCTACAGCTTTTTTTGTTTTTTTATTAAATCCTTTAACAATAGGAATTGTAGCTACGATTAATGCTACTCCAGCACCAGCCAAAGCCCATTTTGGTTCTCCACCACCAATAGCAGTTCCAATAGGATAACCAATTAATGCACCTCCAGCTCCACCTAAAATCATTCCCCAAGTTTGGTTAGATTTAGCAGATTTCACCAATTCAAATGCTTCTTTATTATCTTTCATAACTTCTTGCATTTGACTAAGAGTTAACATTTTATCATTTTGAGAGAATGTATAACTTCCAAATACTTTTTTCATTTCAATTTTTTGCGCAGTTATACTTGAAAATGTGAATACCCCTAAAACGATTACCAATACTATTTTTTTCATTTATTTATAATTTTTAATTAATTAGTTTGATATACCTTTATTAAATTTTCTGCTTCTTTTTTGGCACTCCAATTTTGTAGAATTTCTTCTCTTGCTTGTTTTCCTAAAAGCGGAATTTGATTAGAAATTGACTTTTCTATCAAATTTTCTAATTCAGAAATATTTCCTACTTCAAATAAATAACCGTTTTTATGATGATTTATTAATTGAGAATGTACACCTACATTTTTAGTGGCAATTACTGAACATTCGCAAGACATTGCTTCTGCAGTTACTAAAGAAAACCCCTCAGAAAAACTTGGTACAACAGCTATTTTTGATGCTTGATAATATGAAACAATATCTGGAGTTTCGTTTATAAAATAGACTTGATTTTCTATGGAATGTTTTTTTGCAATGGCTTTTAATTCGTCTAAAAAAGCAGGTTTATCTACTTTTCCAACAATTACCAAAGCCCAATTTGGTTGATTCTTTAAAACTTTAGCAGCTTCTAATAAAACAACTTGCCCTTTTGCTTTTCTTACTCTTCCTGCACAAAGAATGATATTTTCTTGTTGAATATTAGAAAGCTTTTTGGTGTTATTTGGTTTAAACAATTCAACATTAACTCCATGACCAACTATGGTGTTTTTAATCCCTAAATTGTCACTCATACTTTTAATTAATGTAACTACTTTATCAGCTTTTTTTAACAGTTTCATTGTTAAACCAGAAGGAACTGTTTCTGAATGACGAGTTGCAATTAAAGTGAATTTTGCACCTAAAAACCGTAAAAACAACATTCTCATAATTTCATTATTTCTATGACAATGCACAACTACTTTCCTATCTGAAAATAAGATTTTTTTTATTTTTTTTGTTGAAATTTTATTCCCTTTCACATTATAACCATAAATGTAGGTTTCAAATTTTTTATCAAAAAAAGGCAGCACATTTTCTATGCTTCTGGTAATACCTGTTCTGCGTTTGTGAAAATGTGTATGAATTAGGATGGGTTTCAAGAGCTGGGTTTATTTTAGGTGTAATTGTTTAAAAGTTTAATTGTGTAAAAGACTGGTTCTGTGTAGAATATTAATTAAAAAACAACAACTCATCAATTAAATTTTTCACCAATTAAACATTTACACAGTTTACGAAAATTTACGTTCCACGATTTCTATAAAACGTGTTTCTAATTCTTCTTGACTAGACCAATCATAATCAGGTTTCACCATTTTATTGATAAATTTCTTGGCTTCTTTTTCTGAATTATATGTGTTTAATTGAGAAACAACTCTATTAAAATCTTCCTGACTACCATCAAACAAATTCTTTAAAAAGGCAATTCTATCATTTAAACCAATCTGAATATTGGTAGATAATTTATCGTTTAAAGACTTTGAAGGAGCAGTAGTTTCAAACAACTCTGCAATTTCATCAACAGGTATAATATCTTGTAATTCTTCTTCTAAAGATAAAATTTTATTCTCTTCTGCTTTAACAACATCACTTATTTCTGTGGAATCTGCTTCAATAGCAATTTCATTTTTATCCATTTCTGGTGTAAACATCAATTCTTCTAATTCGTCAAAAGGTTGTTCTACGATTTCTTCAACTTTAACTTCTACCTCTTTTTTAGGTTTTTCTTCTAATTGATGCACAACTTTTTCTACAACTTCAATTTCTTGATTTTCAGGTACAACTTTAATATCTATGTCTTTTAATTCTAATGCTTTTTCTACTTTAGAAATCAGTTCTTCCTTAGTTTCAGATATTTCAGCACTTGTATTTACATATTCCTCTACAAAAGCTAATAAAGATAATTTCTCATAAATTTCTTTCGCCTTTTCCTTTAAAGCAAACACATCTTCTTTATTTTTCATTTTTAAAATGCTGTGTGCCAAACTCATTAAATCAGTTTCTAATCTTTTGTGCATAAGTTGTAAGTTGATTTTATAATATCCTCGTAAATATTCCTAAATTTGTTGAAACTCAAAGTAACATCAATTTTCATTATATAACGCCTAAAATTACAAAATGTTTCTCGAAAATACAGTAAATCATACAGAACAATTTGGTTGGATTGAAGTAATTTGTGGCTCTATGTTTTCTGGTAAAACAGAAGAATTAATCAGAAGATTAAAACGTGCACAGTTTGCAAAACAGCGTGTAGAAATTTTTAAACCTGCTGTAGATGTTAGGTATGATGATGAAGAAGTAGTTTCGCATAATGATAATAGAATTCGTTCAACTCCAGTTCCTGTTGCTTCAAATATTCGCTTGTTAGCCAATGATGTAGATGTTGTTGGTATAGACGAAGCGCAATTTTTTGATGATGAAATCGTGGCTGTTTGTAATGATTTGGCAAACAGAGGAATTAGAGTAATTGTAGCTGGTTTAGATATGGATTTTAAAGGAAACCCTTTTGGACCAATGCCAGCTTTAATGGCAACTGCAGAATATGTTACAAAAGTACACGCAGTTTGCACTCACACAGGAAATTTGGCTCATTATAGTTTTAGAAAAGCACAAAATGATGCTATTGTAATGTTAGGTGAAATGCAAGAATATGAGCCTTTAAGCAGAGCTGCTTATTATAAAGCGTTAAAAAACCAGCAAGAAGAAAAAGTTTCTAAGAAAGAAAAATCTGCAGATGAATAATCACGTAACAATTTTAGAAATTGATAGTAATGCAATTTTACATAACCTTAATTATTTCAAACAAAAACTACAACCAGAAACTAAAATTTTAGCTGTTGTTAAAGCTTTTGGCTATGGAAGTGATGGTGTACAAGTTGCCAAATTTTTAGAAGATAAAGTAGCCTATTTTGCAGTTGCATACGCTAATGAAGGAATTGCTTTACGAAAAGCAGGAATAAAAACACCTATTTTAGTTTTACACCCTCAAATACCTAATTTACAATCTATTGTTGATTATAGATTAGAACCCAACTTATATAATTTTAAAATTTTTGATGCTTTTTTAAAATTAGCAGATGAAGCTCCTTTAATGAATTATCCTGTTCATATAAAATTTAATACAGGTTTAAATAGATTGGGTTTTTGGCATACAGATATTCCTAAAATTATTTCTTGTTTAAAAGAAACAATACATATAAAAGTACAGTCATTATTTTCTCATTTGGCAGCAAGCGAAGATTTGGAAGAGCAAGAATTTACTGTTGGGCAAATTAATAATTTTGCATATATAGCCCAACAATTCTATAAACATTTGGGCTATGAGCCAATGTTACATATTTTAAATACTTCTGGGGTTGTAAATTACTCAAAAGCTCAGTTTGATATGGTTAGAATTGGTATTGGTTTGTATGGTTTTGGTAATGATGACAAAGAAACTAATCAATTAAAAAACACACACAATTTAAAATCTATCATTTCTCAAATTCATTTGGTAGAACCAGGAGAAACTGTTGGGTATAACAGAGCTTTTGTTGCAAAAAAACCAACAAAAACGGCTACAATTCCTGTAGGTCATGCAGATGGTTTATCAAGAAAATTAGGAAATAAAAAAGGGTTTGTAATCATAAACAACCAAAAAGCATCTATTATTGGTAATGTTTGTATGGATATGATTATGGTAAATATTACTAAAATTGATTGCAAAGAAGGTGATGAAGTTATCATTTTTAACTCTCAAGAAATGATACAAAATATTGCCAACGTTTCTGAAACTATTGTTTACGAAACTTTAACTGCAATTTCGCAACGTGTTAATAAAGTGTTAAAGAAATAAAAAAAAACACTACTTTAGCAATCTAATAATTAATTAAAAACACATTAAAATGTTAAAAGAATTTAAAGAATTTATTACTGGTGGTAATGTAATTGAGTTTGCAGTTGCAGTAATAATGGCAGGTGCAATTGGTGCAGTTGTAAAAGGTTTTGTAAGTAATATTGTGATGCCAGTTGTAGGTTTATTTACTGGTGGAGTAAGTTTAGCGGATCAAAAACATGTTTTATCAGAAGCAGTTTTAGATGCAGCAGGTAAAGTAACAACTCCTGAAAATGCAATTACTTATGGTGCATGGATAGATACCATTATCAATTTAATAATTGTAGGTTTTGTTATGTTTATGATTGTAAAAGCTTACAATAAAACTAAAAAGAAAGAGGAACCAGCTCCAGCAGCTCCTGCAGGACCAAGTCAAGAAGATTTATTAGCAGAAATAAGAGATTTATTAGCTAAAAAATAATGATCTAAATTCTTTTTAAAAGAATATTCTAAAAGTCCTGAACATTGTGTTTAGGACTTTTTTTGTACCTAACATTTAAACAAATAAACCTATAAACGATTACAATTTTTTTTCTTTTCTGAAAAAAATAAATAAAAAATGTAACCTTTTTGTAAATTGATGGTTTTAAGAATAGAAACTAACCAAAAACCAACCTTGAAACATTTAACTGACGAGGAAATAATGTTGCAAATTGCCAATGACAAATTAGAGATGTTAACCATCTTGTTTGACAGGTACAATGTGCGTATTTATAACTTTTTTAATAAAATGGTTCATAATAAAATGGTTAGCGAAGATTTAACACAAGATGTTTTCTTAAAAGTAATAAAGTACAAAGCATCTTACAAAAGCGGGAATTTTGCAGCTTGGATATATACAATTGCTCGCAATATTTTTTCGAGTCATTATCAAAAAACAAAAAAAGAACGCTCTAATATTATTGATGATGACAGATTAGAAGATAATGAAACCTATGTTTCTGAAAGCAGACAAGAAGAGTTAGATCATTTACAGAAAGCGTTGTTACAATTAAAAAATTCTGAAAGAGAGTTGATTGTAATGCATCGTTTTCAAGAAATAAAGTACGAGCAAATTGCACAAATTATGGGTAGTAGCGAAAATGCTGTAAAAGTAAAAACGCACAGAGCTTTAAAAAAATTAAAAGAAATTTATTTTCAAACCACAATATGATAAAATGTAGCGAAATACAAGAAAATTTCCCTGAATATTTAGAGAGTTCTTTATCAGAAGTTGCAAATTCTGACATTAAAAAACATCTAAATACTTGTAATTCTTGTGCAAAAGAGTTAGAAGAAATGCAGTCTTTCTTATCAATTTTAGATACAGAAGAAACAGAAATACCTTCTTCTAATTTAAGAGCAGGTTTTGAGCAAATGTTGGCAAAAGAAATTAAAGAAAGTCAACCCAAAGTAATTCAACTTAAACCAAAATCTGATTGGAAATCGTATTTAAAAGTTGCAGCAAGTATTGTAATTGTTGTAAGTGCTTTTCTGTTTGGTAAACATCAATCTAATATTATTAAAATAGCCAATATACAAGAAGAAAACAAACAAGAAGTATTGGCAATGTTAGAAAACAATTCTGCAAGTAAAAGAATTTTAGCAGTAACCAATGCAGAAGAATACACTAAGAAAGATACTAAAATAATTCAAGCATTAATTAACCGATTATTTTTTGATAAAAATGCAAATGTACGTTCTGCTGCAGCAGAAACGTTAGCAAAATTTTCATCAGAAGAAATCGTAAAAGATGCTTTAATCAAATCGTTAGAAACAGAAAAAAATGCAACAGTTCAAATAGAGTTGATACAAATTTTAGCAAAGATTCAAGAAAAAAGAGCCATTAAACCTATGGAAAAAATTCTTTCAAATGAAGAAACACCAGAATTTGTAAAACAAGAAGTTAAAATTAATTTACCTAATTTATTATAAAAGAAATACCAAGAAATCATGAAAAAAATAGTTACTATTATTTTATTAGTGAGTGCAACCATTGTCTCTGCACAAACAAAAGAATTCAAATACACCTTATCTGGCATTACCAAAGTAGTTTTAAATAGCGATACTAGAATTGTTCTTAAACCTGGAAATGCTTCAGAATTAATGATTGCAGATAATAAAAGCAGTCATAGTTCTCATAATCATAATCGTTGGCAAAAAGATCATGTAGAAAAAGAAGACAAAAGAAAAGGTTTAACTGCCATTTATCCTGGAGGAAAAGATGACACCAATGGTTTTGGATTTTCAATTAAAAAAGAAGGCAATGTACTGTATGTAAACGACCTAAAATCTATGCACCAAAGACGTGGTTTAAATATTACTTTACCAAAAAACATAAATATTTCTGTAGACGCTGGTAATTTAGGTTCTATTGATATGGAAGGTTTTACTGGCGAAGTTGAAGCTTCTACAAATACAGGTAGAATAAAAATGAAAAATGTAACTGGCCCAATTACTGTAGATGCAAATGTTGGTAAAGTGGATATAGATTTTGATACAGTAAGTCAAAAATCGCCTATAACAATTAGCTCTTCCGTTTCTGAAATTGATGTGGCTTTACCTGGAAATACAAAAGCAGATATAGAGTTAAAAACACAAGGAACTGTGTACACAAATTTCGATTTTGATACACCAAAGAAAAAAGGAATGCCAAATGTTAGTGGCAGAAAAAGTATTATTAGCAAACTAAATAATGGAGGCGTAAAAATCTATATAAAATCTTCTTTAGGAAATATTTATTTACGTAAAAAGTAAATTTTCGACAAGCTCAGCTTTACAAGTTAAAACAAACTAATTCACACAATTTAAAACACTAAAAAATGAAAAGATATATCTTATTCATAGGATTACTATTGACTTTTAATAACCTAACAGCACAAAAAAAAGTAACAAAAAATATCTCAAGCTCTACTATTGATGATGTTTATGTAAATGTAAAATTCGCCAAAAACATTGTGGTTAAAAACTGGAATAAAAATGAAATTTATGTGGAAGCTACTGTTAATTTAGACGAAAACAAACACAATGATTATTTTAAGTTAGAAACAAAAACCATTGGTAATACTTTAAAAATAAGCTCAGATTATGGAGATTATTTTAAAAAATACAGAAGTTACTATAGTTTTAATAATCATTCTCATAATGATAATAAAGACGATAAAAAAAGTGATAAAAAAGATGATGATTGTCATAGCCACAGTCACAGCACTATTGTAAACTATGTCATTTATGTTCCTAAAAATATGCAACTAAAAGTAAAAAGTATTTCTGGCAATGTAGAAGCATTAAATTACGCTGGCATCTTAAATTTAGATTTAATTAGCGGAAACATTACCGTAAAAAAACACTCTAAAGAAATGCGTTTAAAAACAATTAGTGGAGACATAGATATTATCATTTCTGATGCAAAGTTTGAAGCAAAAACACTTTCTGGGGGTATTTACTCTGATTTAGACATCGATTTTGATCAAAATAAAAAGAAAAGAAGTTATGGTTCTAAAATAGTAGCTACTATTAAAAAAGGGACAGCTTCTTTAAAGTTAAACACCATTAGTGGCGATATTTTCTTGAGGAAAATTTAGAGAAAAAAAATCAACCCAAACCTATTCCTGTTTTTATTTCTTTGATAAAGACAGGAATTTTTATTAAAACATTTTTACAGTTTCTCAAAATTTTTACTTTATAATTATAAAAACCAAAGAATAGACCAAAAAAGTATTGCTGCTATTTTATTGTTTCATAAAAATTTATAAAAATTGATTGTCAAGCTTTTATCATTTGACTTTCTCGAAAAAAACGGCTAACTTCGTTTAACTTCTGATAAAATGAATTAAAATTAATCTTATTATTAGAGTTGTGGGTAATTAGAAAAAAAAATGAACGGAATAACATTCATTGAGAATTTTATAGATAATCCTTCAGAATTATTTAACAGACTAAAAAAGGATGTTGAATGGGACGAAAGAATGTTTGCTCGAAAAACTGCGAGTTATGGAAAAGCATATAATTATTCTCGAATTAATTATCCTTTCAAAGAGTTTACGGCTGAACTGAATGAAATAACCGAAAAGATAAATAATACACTTAATTTCAAACCTAATAACTGTTTGATTAATTACTATTTGGACGGAAAATCCAAAATGGGATTTCACTCTGACCAAACAGATATTTTATACGAGAATACTGGAGTCGGAATTGTTTCGATTGGAGAAACCCGAATATTGAGATTTAGGAATATTGGAAATCGTGAATTAATAAAAGATTTTGAACTTCCTTCTGGTTCTTTTATCTATATGACAAATGAAATACAAGACGAATGGCAACACTCAATTCCGAAATCTGATACTGAAAACGGACGAATGAGTTTGACATTCAGAAAAATGAAATAATTGTGGCTAACAATGTATAAAATTAATTGTTAGTTATCGCTCACTTGCGAAAATCCTACGGATTTTAGCCGTTCGTGATTTATTTAGTAAATTAGTTACTTAAACCCACAACTATTCTTATACGAGACCGTTAAACGAAACTCCCTTTCAAAATCTCCAAAAACAAATCTCTATTAATTTCTTTTGCGCCTAAACTTGCTAAATGTTCATTATAAATCTGGCAATCTATCAATTTGTAACTTTTGTTTTTTGCCAAATGAATAAAAGCCAATTTAGATGCATTAGAAACTTTGCTAAACATACTTTCTCCGCAAAAAATATTGTTTATTTCTAAACCATACAAACCACCAACTAATTTTCTATCAGATTTAGCGCAATCGAAATCTTGCCAAATTTCTATAGATTTTGCAATCCCTTTTTTATGTAAATTGATGTAGGCTTGTTCCATATCATCAGTAATCCAAGTACCAAAACCATCTTTTCTATCAATATTTTTGCAATTGTAAATTACTTCTTCAAAAGCTAGATTTTCTGTAATTGTAAATTGTTTTTTATTGATGATTTTACGCATCGACTTTGACACTTTTACATCTTCAGGAAATAACACCATTCTTACTTTTGGGCAATACCAAACAATAGGATCTCCTTCTGAAAACCAAGGGAAAATTCCGTTTTTGTAAGCATAAATTAATCGTTTTTCAGATAAATCTCCACCTAAAGCAATAATACCATCTTCTGTAGTAGTTTTATAAGACGGAAATTCAATTTTATCTGTGAGCCAAATCATATTACAAAAGTAAGCAACTAAAAAACCTCATCATAAAAAATGATGAGGTAGTTATGACAATTCAAATACAAGAACGTGTATTAATGGTGTATAATTATTTTTCTGAATTGCTGTGCTTTCTTCTCATTTTGTAGGTTGATAATGTAAACTCCGTTTGCTAAATTATGAGTATGAATCGTTATTTGTTTTTCAGAATTTTTTATTTGTTTATTTAAAACAACTTTACCATTTAAAGAAATCATTTTAATTTCTTTTATGTTTTCTTCTAAAAAGTCTATATATAATTTATTATTTGAAGGATTAGGATATATTTTTACTTTAGAAAGTTGATCGTTATTTATTGATAAACTTTCACTTTTATAAAATTCTATTTCTTTTATGGTATTCCAATCACTTGGTCTTGAAGGTTGTCCATAGCCAATTATTTTCACATATTTTACATCAGCAATAATAGTTGGTAAGAGAAAACTTTTAAATTCTCCTGTAGAATTACTCACTAAATTACCAGCACTAGAAAAAGCATTTGTAAAATCTGAACTTGCTGTGCCAGTTTTAGAAACCCACACTTGAAATTCGTATGTTTTTCCACTTGTTGCTGCAAAATCTACCAAAGCCAAATTAAATGAACCCCCTAAATTGTAAATAATTTCTCCAGGAACACCAAAACCAGACCATTGTGTGTTAACATCTTTATCTAAACTATGTGCAGCAATGTTATTTTTAGTGGCTGTAATTTCTTCTGCAAAAACAGATTCTACAGTTACTTTATCGTTTGTAGAATTATCATTTATCAATTTAAAAGTAGTTCTTGGGTCTGCTGCTTCTTGGTTTACAGCTATCTTTTTTGTTAAGTTACCAGCAGAAATTGTTATAAAACCTTGTCTAATAGTAAATGTCTTATTTTCTGTAACATTAACTGTTACTGTTGTATTCTTACTTCCGCTATTTGCAGAAACAGAAAACCAATCTGCATCTTTTACTAAAGTCCAATCTAAATTGGTAGAAATTGTTACGTTTTTAGCATCAATTTTTGCAGAAAATGTTGTTAAAGTAGATACAAATAAGGTTTCTGAACCATCATTTGCTTCATAAGCATTTGGGCCAACATCTGCAGCTGCTAAATGCTTATATCTAATACTTTCTAAACTAAAATGATCTGCTCCTGGGTT
>JBGCFX010000065.1:0-11329 GCA_045110395.1 Polaribacter sp. | reverse complement strand
ATAATTGTCTATGTTTGGGGCATTATAACTTACTGTGTAAGTACCTGCTGTACTTAAAGATAAATCAATTGCACCAGTTGTAGCGTTTATAGATAACCCAGAAGTACTTGTAAATGTTCCTCCAGAAATACCAGAAATTGTTGGTGTTGGGTCTACTCCACTTGCATCATAAGAATTTGCTGCGTAAGAAAAAGCAGAAAAATCATTATAATGTAAATCTATGTATTGTACAATAACTTTTCCATAATCTCTAGAAAAGTAAGGTATAGTTGCAGATCTAGAATCTGTTCTTCCATATACAGAAGAATAAGTAGAACCTATATCTCTTACTCTTCTATTTACTTCTGTCATAATACCATCTATGGTACCTCCACCTCCATTTACATTTCCACCTCCACCAACTACAGCGTTTGCATTAGATGTACAACCAGAACCATGCTCTATATTACTATAGTAATTACCTGCAAAATAAGAATTATTTCCAGGGTTTGTATCATCACAAGAACCTTGACTAGAACCTGTAGAAATATGACTAGGTACTGCTCTGTAACCTACATTTCTACTACATCCTGCATGTCCTAAAGCTGCATATTCGCTTCCTCCTGTAACTTGCATTAATCCTCCAAAACTTTGAGAACCTCTAATTAAATCTTCGAAAGTTAAATTTTGTACGTTGTTCTCAATTAAGTTTTTAATAGTTACACTTGCTAACTCAGCAGCGTTGGTTGCTGTGTTATTTAAATTTTCATCAAAAGAATTGCTCAATAGATTATAACCAACTTCTACTCTAGGTATTGTGTGACTTTGTCCATGTAAATCTATATACAAACCTTTACCAAATTTGTTATTCACATCTGAAGTTGCTTGTTCTATAAAACCATGATAAGCATCAAAATATTCATTTGCGCTAGAATTATTACAGGTGGCAACACTTTTATTTCTATTTGGGTCTAATTTATTTCTTCTTAAATTATTAATAATGATATAAGGATATACTCCAAATTGCTCAAAACATTTTTTCTGAATCTCTCTAATTAAAATATCTGTATTGTCATCCATTTCTCCTGTACCACAACTTCTTGTAGACAATTCACTACCAGTTAAAGTACCTCCATGAGGTGCAGAAATAATAACTGGCATTGTACCAGGAATATACTCTATATATTTTCTTGTTGCGTTATTTGGATAACTGTTAGTAACATCATTATAAATAGAGGCTTTAATGCTTACGATATCTGTATAAACTTTAGGACAACTACCATTAGTTGTGTAAGAAACTGTGTATGTACCTGCTGTTGATGCAGATACGTCTACAACTCCAGTTGATGTGTTTATTGACAATCCTGAAGTTGATGAAAAAGTCCCACTTTGGCCTGTTGTTGTTGGTGTTAAATCTGATTCTCCTGAAGCTGCAAAAGGAAATGCATAAGAAAAGGTAGCTACATCTCCATCTGTAATAGATACATTTTCTGTGGAGCTATTTTGATCTGGAGCTAATGTTGTATATGTAACAACATAAGCACCTAATGAAGAGGCAGAAAGATTTATTTGACCTGTTGAAGCATTTATACTTAATCCAGAAGTAGAAGAAAAAGTACCTCCTGCTTCTCCTGAAATTGTAGGTGTAGGGTTTGATTCTGTTTGGCAATATCCTGCTTTTGTGTAGCTAAAAGAAGCATCATCTAAACCTTTATTTACGGCAAAATATTCTGTTTGACTGATTTCTGAACCAGAAGCACTAGAGCTAAAATTTCCATTAAAAGTGTATGCTGTTGAGCCATCAACATTAATAGTCATACTTCCACTACTATTCCATCCATCACCATAACCATCATAAAGTTTTACATAATAACCAGAATTTGCTGGAATATTATCGTCTGTAGTAACAGAAATTGTTGATGTTGTTACTGAGTGGTTATCACCAGAAGCTCCTGTAGAAGAACCTGATAAATAACCTGAAGGGTGAGTAACTGTTTGTAATAGAACATCATTTGGCGAAAATAATTCTACCTTATTTTCTCTAGCCCATTGAGGCCAATTAACAGTTATTGATACATTTACATTTTGTGAAAAAGACTGGAATGCTTGTAAAATAATTAGTAAAACAATAGAATGTCTTAAAAATTTAGGGGAAAATTTTCTTGTCATTAGTTTAGGGGCGAAAAGTACTTAACTATACTTAATCATTAATTTTAGGGGTTAATTAATTATTAATATTTTTCAAATATATACATTTTTTTTAAAAAACAAATAAAAATGCAAAAAAATTAAAAAGTAGATTTAATATTTAGAGCTACATCACTCCAAGTTTTAGAGACACCATCTGCACCTTTATGTAATTCTTTACAAACTGTATTTAAAGAGTTTAAAGCTTTTACAGCATCCCAATTAGAAACATCCATAGTTGCATTCATACTAAAAGTTCTTCCATTTATTGTGTAAACAAATGGTACTTTTTCTGTAACACCGTTCATTTTTAAATTTGCATAACCTATAGAATCATTTTCTAAAACTAGTTTTCCTGATAATAGTTTTGTATTACTCATAACACCAAAAAAGAATTTTTTTATTTTATAATCTCTACTAGTATCTTTTGTAAAAATACTACTTACTGGTATAGAAAATTCTGTGTTGTTAATTGCTTCTTTTATTGTGTTTCCTTCTCCTCCTTTATTAATATCAACTTTATTAAATTGCCCACCAACAGGAACTTTTTGAGTAGTTTTATATGCTGTAAAATTAATTTCGTTTTTTGCGCTTTTTAAGGAGAATGCTGCTGTACTTTTTTTAACTTCAGTTTTTTGCTCTTTACTATAATCTGTTTTTTTCTCTGATTTACATGCTGAGAAATTGAAAACTATTGCCACTAAAAATGATAAAATTGCTACTTTTTTCATAAGATTATTTTTTATTATTATTTAAAATTTTATTTGCTAATTCTATATACTCTCTTTTGGCTTGTTCAGTAGACATGCCATTTAATTGCATCCAAGCATTGAGCTTAAAAGCACTTCTTACATTTGGTTCGGGATTAAAAGAAAAGTGATTACCAAAACTAGCTTGCTTGTAAAATGCATATAATTTTAGCATAATATCTGGTGCTATTGCTTTTTTTAACTTTGATATTTTATCAAAAGTTGTATTAAACATTTTGTCTAAATCAGCATCCATCAGTACTATTTTTCTGCTATTACCTGTGTTCCTCCTTTTACTTTATCTCCTAAAGAAACATTTAATTTTGTACCTAAAGGTAAAAATAAATCTACCCTTGAACCAAACTTAATAAAACCTGCATCTGTACCTTGTACAACTTCGTCTCCTACTTTTGCATAGTTTACAATTCTTTTAGCTAATGCTCCTGCAATTTGTCTGTATAAAACATCTCCAAAAGAATTATTGTTGATAACAACAGTAGTTCTTTCGTTTTCTGTAGATGCTTTTGGATGCCAAGCAACTAAATATTTACCTGGATGATATTTGCTATATTTTATAACACCACTCATAGCATATCTTGTAACATGCACATTTATAGGCGACATAAAAATAGAAACTTGTAGTCTCTTATCTTTAAAAAATTCTGGTTCTTCTACTTCTTCAATTACAACAACTTTACCATCTACAGGAGCTACCAAATTAGCATCATTCAAATCGGCTACTCTTTTAGGGTTTCTAAAAAATTGCAAAATAATTATCAGAAAAACTATAATTACAATTTGAATTGTTTTTACGAGCCAATTTGCCTCAATAAATTTATCTGCTAATAAAATACCTGCTACAGATAAAATTAAAGCAATTGTTATGATTTTATATCCTTCTTTGTGAAAACTAATCATTCTTAAATTATAAAATTAATATACAAATATACAAATGGTGCAGCAAACAACAAACTATCTAACCGATCTAAAATACCTCCATGACCTGGCATAATATTTCCACTATCTTTTATGTTTGCTTGCCTTTTAAATTTAGACTCTATCAAATCTCCAATAGTGCCAATAACACTAACAATAACAGCAATTATTAACCAATTTAAGGTAGAGAAATCGGTATTATATTTACTAATTATATAGGCTGCTATTAGCGCAAAAACAAATCCTCCTAAAAATCCTTCTTGTGTTTTTTTGGGTGAGACTGATACAAACAACTTTCGTTTCCCAAAATTTTTCCCCACTAAAAAAGCAAAACTATCATTAACCCAAATCATAATTAAGATAGAAATCATTAAATGCGGGTTGTAAGTTCCTTTAAAAATTGGTAATAAGACTAAAAATAATATTGAAAAAATTGGGTATCTTATTAACAAACCTAATTTAGATCTATCATTAGAAAAAGTGATTTCTTTTTTTGCAATTAAATAATAAATTAAAAATAATGAGGATAGTATTGTAATCCCTAAAATACCAATAATTGCATAATTTTCAGGTCTTTTTAGCATCAAAAATAATGCTAAAGAAAAGAAAATATAACCTATAATACCTTTGAATTTAATGATCTTAGAAAATTCCCAAATACAAAGTAAACCAAAAATAAAAGTAAGTGCGATATACGATTCTTTTGAAATAAGAATGGTAGATAAAAATATTAAAACGTAGATAATTCCTGAAAAACTCCTTCTTAAAAGGTTGCGCATATTATAAATCTTCTAATAGCAGCAAATATAAGTTTTTTGAGTTACTGTTACCATAGTTTAAGAAATTATCATCTTTTTTATGAATCCCATAATTTTTTATGGCAGATATGTTTGTTGGCAAATTTCCTTTGTGGTTTATTTTTATGCCTGTTAAACCTTGCCCCATATCTTTAACCAACTGACTTGTAGTTGCGTAAACTATAAAATCTTCTGACATTTCAGAAATTTTTATGCTTTTTAACTGATTTGAAGAAAACAAAATATCTCCATTATCTGCAATTAAATGTTCACAAGTTGTAAAAACTGGTATATTAGATTTTAGTTCTTTGGTAATTTTAAAATCTTTTTTATTAGAAAATGCAGTTAAATTATCGTCTAAAAGAGTAATTTGATTCCAATTATTCTCATTTAAAATATTTTTTAAATTTTGAACAACTTCCTCATTTTTTAGACAATATAAAAACTTACCTCCTTTTTCGACAAAATTATGCACAAATAAATCATCTAAAGAAAGATCTACTTCTTGCTTTTGAATTTCTTTATCCTCTTTTACAGGGATATTGAAAAGCTTTTTAAAAAAATTCATTCAATTAAAGATATTTAATTATTCTTCAGTACTATTTATTACTGGGGGAATATCTTCTTTTTGTTCAATTTTTTTTTCAATTTTTTCTTCTACTTCTTCAAAAGGCCTTTTACCAAATATTTTTTCTAGATCATCTTTAAAGATAACTTCTTTTTCTAATAATAATTCTGCAAGGATTGTTAATTTTTCTTTATTATTTTCTAACAATTCTATAGCTCTTTCATATTGAGCTTCAATCATTCTAGAAATTTCTCTATCAATTTTCTTTCCAGTTTCTTCACTATAAGGTTTTACAAAAGCATCGTTTCCTGAAGAATCATAATAGGTAACATTCCCTAATTCTTCATTTAAACCATACACAGTAACCATTGCTCTAGCTTGTTTAGTTACTTTTTCTAAATCGCTTAAAGCTCCTGTAGAAATTTTATTAAAAATAATTTTTTCTGCAGCTCTACCACCCATTGTTGCACACATTTCGTCTAACATTTGCTCAGTTTGCACAATCATTCTTTCTGCTGGCAAATACCAAGCAGCTCCTAAAGATTGTCCTCTTGGTACAATTGTAACTTTTACTAAAGGTGCAGCATGTTCTAACATCCAACTTACAGTTGCATGACCTGCTTCATGAAAAGCGATTACTTTCTTTTCTCTTGGTGTAATTACTTTATTTTTCTTTTCTAAACCACCAACAATTCTGTCTACAGCATCTAAAAAGTCTTGATGTTCAATTGCTTTTTTGCTAGTTCTTGCTGCAATTAAAGCAGCTTCATTACATATATTAGCAATATCTGCCCCAGAGAAACCTGGAGTTTGTTGTGCTAAAAACCCAATATTTACGTCATCAGCTAATTTTAATGGCTTAATGTGTACTTCAAAGATTTCTTTTCTTTCGTTAATATTTGGTAAATCTACATAAACTTGTCTGTCAAAACGTCCTGCTCTCATTAAAGCACTATCTAAAACATCTGCTCTATTGGTTGCTGCTAAAACTATTACATTAGTATCTGTACCAAAACCATCCATTTCTGTCAGTAACTGATTTAGTGTGTTTTCACGTTCATCATTACCACCAGTCATACTATTTTTCCCACGAGCTCTACCAATAGCATCTATTTCATCTATAAAAATAATTGAAGGGGATTTCTGAGCTGCTTGTTTGAATAAATCTCTAACTCTAGAAGCACCTACTCCTACAAACATTTCTACAAAATCTGAACCAGATAAAGAGAAAAAAGGAACTCCTGCTTCTCCTGCAACTGCTTTTGCCAATAATGTTTTACCAGTTCCTGGTGCACCTACTAACAAAGCTCCTTTTGGTATTTTACCACCTAAAGAGGTATATTTTTCTGGATTTTTTAAGAAATCTACAATTTCTTGTACTTCTTCTTTTGCGCCTTCTAAACCAGCAACGTTTTCAAAAGTGGTTTTTACTTTTGTGTCTTTGTCAAATAATTTTGCTTTGGATTTACCAATGCTAAAAATTTGACCTCCACCTCCTCCACCAGCTCCTCCACCAGACATTCTTCTCATAAAAAATAGCCAAATTGCTATTAAAATGATGAATGGTAAAAAGCTAAAAATGGTATCTAAAAAACTGGTTCTACTTTCGTTTTTTAAATCGAAATCTAATTCTTTTGTTTGCCTTACTTTTTCGATATTATTTTCGAAATTCTGTAAATCACCAAAATTGTATTCATACAATGAAGCACCTTTTGTGTAAAAAGTAGAGCCTACCATTTTCTTGTAACGCTCTTTTTTTAAGGCTTCTTGTTTGATATAAACTTGAGCTACATTGTTATTTACAACAACAATTTTTTTGATATCATTTTCTCTTAAAATATCATTGAACTCATTTTTAGAAATATTTTTTGACGCTAAATCTCCGCTATTAAAGAATTGAATTGCAATAATTGCGATAAATATAGCACCATAAATCCAATATGCATTAAACTTAAATTTTGGCATATTAGAATTCGTATCTTTTTTATTTGAATCACTCATTTATTTAAAATCAAAAAATTAAACTGGATTTATTTCTGTTATTTTGGCATCTCCCCAAAGACTTTCTATGTCATAAAACTCACGAACGTGCTTTTGAAATATGTGAACAACAACATTTACATAATCCATTAAAACCCATTCAGAATTTGTTTGCCCTTCTATGTGCCAAGGCTTATCTTTAAGTTCTTTACTAACTATTTTTTGTATAGAACCAGAAATTGCATTTACTTGTGTATTTGAACTACCAGAGCAAATTATAAAATAATCGCAAACGGTATTTTCTATTTCGCGTAAGTCTAATAATTGTATGTCTTCTCCTTTAACATCGTCAATCCCTTTTATGATTGCAGCAATTAAATCGTCTTTACTTACTTGTTTTTTTGTCATTAACTTTTTTCTAATTTAACGCAAAGTTATTATTTTTTTGCGAGTATTTTGTTTATTATTACAGTAGTTTACACTTTATTTAACACTTGAAAATAATCAAACTTAATGCCATCGATTCTACCAACTCTTTTTTAAAGGATTTGGCACAAAGTTCTACGCTAGAAAACTTTACAATTGTTGTTACAGAAAACCAAGTAAATGGAAGAGGGCAACAAGAAAGTAAATGGGTTACAAAGCCTTTTAAAAACCTTACTTTCAGTATATTTATAAAGTTTAAAAATTTAAGAATAATTGAAAAAAAATATTTGAACTTTGCAGTTTCTTTAGCTATATATGATGCTCTTTTTGATAAAAAAATTGATAAACTTTCTATAAAATGGCCAAACGACATTCTGTCAGCAAATAAAAAAATATGTGGTATTTTAATTGAAAATACTTTTATTGGTGATAAAATTAAAAATTCTATAATTGGAATTGGGCTAAATGTAAACCAAGAAAAATTTCCAGATTATTTAAAAAGTGCCACTTCTTTAAAATTAGAGACCAAAGTTGAATCTAATTTAGATGAATTATTGAATGAAATTCAACTTAAAATTAAAGAGAAAATAAATTTATTAGAAATGCAACAATTTTCTGTTTTAGAAAAAAATTACTTAGAGGTTTTGTATAAGAAAAATATCCCTACTATGTTTAAAAACAGTAAGGATATTATTTTTATGGGAATAATTTCTGGAATTTCTAATGATGGTAAACTTCAAATTCTATTAGAAGATGATACTATCAAAGAATTCGGAATAAAAGAAGTTTCTTTTCTTTAAAGGTTTCCTATATTTTCTGAAAGCGTGTCTACAAATTTGGTTAATGGTTTTTTAATCATCATTGCCATCATTGGGTTAAAATCGCCATCAAAAGTTAAAGTAACCTCGGTTTTATTTTCTGATATCTCTGTCATATCTGCTGATAAAGTAAAAGGTAATTTACTACTTGCAGCACCTAAAGTAATGTTAGAAAATTCTGTTTTTTCTTTTAAAACCAATCTAATTTCTGGCATTCCTGGCAAACCGAATATGAAAGAATCTCCATCTACCTCAAATTTTTGAATATTATCAGGCATAATCTCCTCAAAATTCTTTAAATCTGTAAAATTTACAAATACTTCTTCTGCCGATTTTTCTACAATTACTGTATTTCCGTTTATAGTCATTTTTTTATTTTATTGTTTCCATTCACTTGGGTTCTTTCTCCAATCATTTAAAGTAATCAATTCTTTATCAGTAATGTAACTACTATCTAAAGCTTGTTCTAACAAGTTTTCATAATTACTTAATGTGGTTAACCCAACATTTTTCTCTTCAAAATTTTTGCTTGCAACATCAAATCCATAAGAAAAAATAGCAACCATTCCTTTTACAACAGCACCAGCTTCTTTTAAAGCTGCAACAGCATTTAAACTACTGTTTCCTGTACTTATTAAATCTTCAATTACCACCACATTTTGTCCACTTTCTAAATGACCTTCAATTTGGTTTTTACGACCGTGTTTTTTAGGTTCTGGTCTAACATAAATAAAAGGAACACCTAATTCTTGAGCTACTAAAATTCCGATAGCTATTGCACCAGTGGCAACACCTGCAATTACGTCTGGCTTACCATACTGTAATTCAACAATTTTTGCAATTTCTTCTTTCAAAAAAATACGAACTGGAGGATAAGATAAGGTTACTCTATTATCGCAATAAATGGGAGATTTCCAACCTGAAGCCCAATTAAAAGGATCATTTGGACTCAATTTAATGGCCTTAATTTGCAGTAAAAGTTCGGCCGTTTTTTTTGCTGTATCTTTGTTCATAATCATATCGCAAATGTATAAAGTTTTTGTAAATGATAAACTAATAAATATCATATCTTCTAAACAAATAGAAAATAATTTTCCTGTTTTTAACTTTAAGGAAATTATTTTTGATGAAATTCTTCAAAAATTAAAAAGTAAAGAAATTAAAGAACTAAACCTCCACTCTACTGATTTAGAGAATGATTGGAAATTATTTTGTTCTCATTTAAAAGTAATTCCTGCTGCTGGTGGTTTGGTTTTAAACCAAAAAAAAGAAGTTTTATTTATTTACAGAAATAATATTTGGGACTTACCAAAAGGTTGGATAGAAAAAGGAGAAACCATAGAAACTGCTGCTATAAGAGAGGTTGAAGAGGAATGTGGTATTTTTAATTTAAAATTGATACAACCTTTAGTAACCACTTACCATATTTATGAACATAAAGGAATTAATTTAAAAGAAACACATTGGTTTTTAATGACTTCTGATTATGAGAAAGAACTGAAACCTCAATTAGAGGAAGGAATTACTCAAGTTAGTTTTAAAAATGACATTGAAATTAGTGAAGCTTTAAGGAACTCTTATGCGAATATTAAATTGGTTTATGAAACTTACATAAAAGACGCTAATTAAAATAATTACCAGAAATTCACGAATTAAGGGTTTTTCTTAAAATGACGGATTTGCGTTAGGGATTGCAGTCACATCCTTTTTTATGCTGAACTCGATTCGATATTTGTTTTGATTAATTCACTTACTTCTTTAAAATTGAAAGATGCTGAAAATAAATTCAGCATAAAAAAGATATAACGAAAAGCCCGACCTTTAGGTAACGCCCAAAAAAGTTTCTGTATCAAAAAAAACAAACTATCTTTGCCGACTTCTAAAAACAACCAAAATTATGACTGAATTTATTACCAAACGTGTAAAAAACGTTAGAAATGATGTGTTATCTGGTATTACTGTTGCATTAGCATTAGTTCCTGAAGCTGTGGCATTTGCATTTGTTGCAGGTGTAGATCCGCTTGTGGGTTTATATGCAGCATTTATGGTAGGATTAATTACGTCTATTTTTGGTGGAAGACCAGGAATGATTTCTGGTGCAACTGGTGCTTTAGCTGTAGTTATGGTTTCTTTGGTTTCTGAAGGAAATGCAATGGGAAATCCTGATGAAAATTTAGGTTTATACTATCTTTTCTTAACCGTAATTTTAATGGGATTTATTCAAGTTTTAGCTGGACTTTTTAAATTGGGTAAATTTGTGAGATTAATTCCACATCCTGTAATGATGGGCTTTGTAAACGGTTTAGCAATTGTTATTTTCTTGTCTCAATTAGGAATGTTTCCAGATTTAATTCCTGAAGGAATTTCTTTTTGGGGAAATATGGGAACTTGGTTTTCAGAGCTATTAAATAGTTTATCAACAAATATTGGGTTTTGGATTATGTTAGCTTTTGTTGCTTTAACAATGATAATTATGTGGGGTTTACCAAAAATAAAGGCAACAAAAAAATTACCTGAAGCTTTAATTGCAATTTTAGTGGTTTCTGGAATTGTAATTTTCTCAAATTTAGACGTAGCTACTGTAGGCTCTTTTATTAGAGATGGAGGAGGAAAAGGTTTAGAAGGTGGTTTTCCTGTTCCAGTTTTAGAAACATTTTCTAAAATCCCTATGAATTGGGAAACGTTTTGGTTTATCTTTCCTTATGCTGCTATTCTTGCAGCTATTGGTTTAATTGAATCTTTAATGACACTTAACTTAATTGACGATTTAACAGAAACTCGTGGAAACTCAAACAGAGAATGTATGGCTCAAGGAGGAGCAAATATAATTACAGGTTTGTTTGGAGGAATGGGTGGTTGTGCAATGATTGGACAATCTATCATTAATAT
>JBGCFX010000064.1:0-5610 GCA_045110395.1 Polaribacter sp. | reverse complement strand
CCTGAAGCTTCTCCAGCAATTATGTAATATTTCATATCAGAAAAACTTTAAAAATAGCGTTGTTAAAGCAATAATTATGGTTGTAATTAAAACACCTTTTGCTCTGTTGTCTTGTTTCTTTTTTATAAAAACAAAGAAAACAAATAAATTAGGAATTGCTGCTAAAGACAAAACTTTACCAAATAATTTACCTTCTTTTACAAACTCTAAAGTTTCATAAAAACCATATTTAGAAAAGTATTCTAAATACAAAAAAATGCCTGCAAAAGTGGCGACTAAAGAAATTAAAACACCAATTAAAATGTCTTTTTTTAGAGTTCCCAAGAATTTAATTTTTGAATCATGTGATGTGCTGTCATATCAAACTGAACAGGAACCACAGAAATATAACCATTTTCTAAAGCAAAAACATCAGTATCTTGACCTTTATCTTTATTTACAAATTCACCAGAAAGCCAGTAATATTCTTTTCCTAAAGGATTTTTACGTTTGTCAAAATCTTCTTTCCAGTACCCATTTGCTTGTCTACAAATTTTAACACCTTTTATCTCTTCCTTTTTTAATTTAGGAATATTTACATTTAAAACAATGCCTTCAGGAATTCCGTTTAACAAAGCATTTAATGTAATTTTGTTCACATATTCTTCTGAAGATTTAAAATCTGCATGTAATTTATAATCTAATAAAGAAAAACCAATTGCAGGAACTCCCTCAATACCAGCCTCAACTGCTGCACTCATTGTACCAGAATAAATAACACTTATAGAAGCATTAGAACCGTGATTAATGCCAGAAACACACAAATCTGGTTTTCTATTTAAAATTTCATTTATGGCTAATTTTACACAATCTGCTGGTGTCCCAGAACACGTATATTCTAATTGTGGACCATCATCTATAGTAATAGGATTACAAGTTAGCACATTATCAACAGTAATTGCATGTCCCATTCCACTTTGTGGACTATCAGGAGCTACAACAACAACTTCTCCAATTTTATTCATTATTCTAATTAAAGCTCTTAGTCCAGGAGCAGTAATTCCATCATCATTAGTTACTAAAATCAGTGGTTTTTCTTGCATAGTTTGATTTAAAATTTGAGATTTAAAATTCAAAGATTAGATTCTTTATCACATTGAATTTTGAATCTATCAGAACAAATATAATTGATTTTTAACGATTTTCTTTTTAACATTTTGTAAAGAACAAAATTTCTCTTTTATGCTTAATATTGTATAGATTAAAAAATGTAAAAATTTGGCATTATTTTAGTAGTTTAGTAAAGTGCAAAGAGTAATTAAAAAATAAATTCACAACAAAAGATTTATGAAGACGAAACTTAAATTATTATTTTTAGTAACTGCATTAACAGTAAGTAGTTTAAAAACAAATGCAACTAATTTTGATACAGACCCAGATCCTGAAAAAGACAAAATATTAATTTATGTGTTAAAAAACATTTTAACTCGAGGTCATTTTGTTGTAAAAGACATGAATGATGATTTTTCTGAATATGTCTTTAAAAGTTTTATTGATGGTTTAGACCCAAGTAAAAGATATTTTACTAAAAAAGATATTAAAGAATTTTCTAAGTTCAAATATCAGATAGACAACCAATTATTAAATGACGATGTTTCTTTTTACAATTTGGTTTACAATCGTTTTTTAGGGAAAATTAAAAATGCAAAATCTTATTATGGAGATTTATTGGCACAACCTTTTGATTTTAAAAAGAAAGAAACAATCGATATAGATTATGATAAGGTAGATTTTGCTAAAAATGAAAATGAATTGATAGATTATTGGCGTAAACAATTAAAATTAAATACGTTAAGCAGAATTCAAAATCAAATTGAAAAACAAGATGAGAAAACAAAAAAAGATAAAAAATTTGATAAAAAATCTTTTAAAACTTTAGAAAAAGAAGCTAGAACAGAAGTTCTAAAAAATATGGATGAACTATATCAAAGAATAGAAGAGTTAGAACATGAAGACTGGTTTTCTACTTTTTTAAATAGTGTTGTTGGCGCTTTTGATCCACACACAACTTATATGGCTCCTAGAATAAAAGAACGTTTTGACCAAGATATGTCTGGTAAATTGGAGGGAATTGGTGCTCGTTTGCAAAAAAGAGGAATTTACACGCACGTTTTTGAATTAGTTTCTGGAGGACCAGCTTGGAAACAAGGAGATTTAGAAGCTGGTGATATTATTTTAGAAGTTGCACAAGGAGATGGAGAACCTTTAGATATTGTTGGGACGCGTTTAGATGATGCCATTAAATTTATCAAAGGAAAAAAAGGAACAGAAGTTAGACTTACTGTGAAGAAAAAACTAGATGGTTCTACTAAAATAATCTCAATTATTAGAGATGTTGTTCAATTAGATGAAACTTTTGTAAAATCGAGTATTGTAGAAAAAGAAGGTAGAAAATTTGCCATTATAGATTTACCAAAATTTTATATCGATTTTTCTGACAACGCATACAGAGATTCTGCAAAAGATATGGAACTTGAAATAGAAAGATTAAAGAAAGAAGGTGTTACAGGTTTAATTATCGATTTAAGAAATAATGGAGGTGGTTCTTTAAAAACGGCCATAGAAATTTCTGGTTTATTTATAGATAAAGGACCAATTGTACAGGTGAAATATAGAGGAGAAGCACCAGTTGTTAAAAATGATATTGACCCAAAAATACAATGGGATGGAGCTGTAGTTGTTTTGGTAAATGAATTTTCTGCTTCTGCTTCAGAAATTTTTGCTGCTGCAATGCAAGATTATAAAAGAGCTGTAATTATTGGTGGTAAACAAACGTATGGTAAAGGAACTGTACAAAATATTTTGCCAATCAATCAATTTTATCCAAAATACAAAAAGGATTTAGGCTACTTAAAAATGACCATTCAAAAATTCTATAGAGTTAATGGTGGTTCTACTCAAGTAGAAGGCGTTTATTCAGATATAGCAATACCTACCAGATATAGTTATATGAAATTTGGCGAGCGTAATTTAGATGGTGCTTTAAAATGGGATAAAGTCCCAAATGCAAAATACAATCAAGCCAATTCTTATTCGAATTTTAATGAAGTAGTGTATTCTAGCAAAGATAGAATTGCTAAAGACCCTAAATTTAAACAGGTAAATGAATATGCAAAATGGTTAAAAGAAAACCAAGATGATACTTCTTACTCATTAAATTACAAACTTTTTGAAAAAGAAAATAAAGAACAAGACAAATTTTCTGAAAGGTTTAAAAATACGTTTGATTTTAAATCTGATTTAACTTTTGCTTCTCCTAAATATGAATTAGCTTTCTTAAAAGAAGATGAAACTTTGGCTGACAAACGAAAATCTTGGCATAAAAACCTATCTAAAGATATGTATGTTTCAGAAGCTTTAAATGTTTTGAGTGATTTAAAACTGAAAACATCAAACGAAATCGTAAAGAATTAATAAATAAAACATTATAAATTTAGCCTGATAGTTTTTAAATACTATCAGGCTTTTTAAATAAAAAAAAATGAGTTTTAAAGTATCTTTTAACACAAAATGGTCAGATTTTGACCCAAACAGACACATGCGCCATACTGCTTATAATGATTATGCTGCAGAAGTAAGAGTTAGATATTTTAGAGATCAAAATTTTTCTATCGAAGAATTTACCAAACATAATATTGGTCCCATTTTATTTACTGAAGAAACTTCTTTTAGAAAAGAAATTCATTTAGGTGAAACTATTTCTTTAGATTTTAAACTATCTGGCTTATCTAAAAACAATGAACGTTGGAAAATTACGCACCACGTTTTTAATGAAGTAGGAAAACTATCTGCTATCATAAAAGTATATGGAGCTTGGATAGATTTAACCAAAAGAAAATTAACTATACCTCCAAAAGCAGCTCAGCACTTGTTTGATAATGCAGAAAAAAGTGATGATTTTGAAGAAATTTCTTTTAGTAGAAACTAATGCATAAAAAAACTTCTTGAGAAAATCAAGAAGTTTTTAATTGTACGAGCGGAGAGACTCGAACTCTCACACATTGCTGCACTAGATCCTAAGTCTAGCGTGTCTACCAATTCCACCACGCTCGCAATTGGGATTGCAAATATAAACAATACTTACAAACTGCAAAGTAGTTCATTATTATTTTTCTATTTTTGATAGAAGAAAAAAAACATTAGAATGATTGATATAAAATCTTACATAAAAGACAATAAACAACGATTTTTAAACGAATTAATAGAGTTATTAAAAATACCATCTATAAGTGCAGACAAAACATACAAAAAAGATGTTTTACTAACTGCTGAATTTGTAATAGAAAGTCTAAAAAAGGCGGGGTGTGATAAAGTAGAATCTTGTGAAACTCCTGGTTACCCAATTATTTATGGAGAAAAAATTATTGATAAAAATTTACCAACAGTTTTAGTCTATGGGCATTATGATGTGCAACCTGCAGATCCTATAGAATTATGGACTTCGCCTCCTTTTGAACCTGTAATTAAAGAAACGGAAATACATCCTGAAGGCGCTATTTTTGCACGTGGTTCTTGTGATGATAAAGGGCAAATGTATATGCACGTAAAAGCCTTAGAATATATGACTTCTTCAGGAAATTTGCCTTGCAATGTGAAATTTATGATTGAAGGAGAAGAAGAAGTTGGTTCAGAAAGTTTGGCTTGGTTTGTACCTAGAAACATAGAAAAATTAGCTAACGATGTTATTTTAATTTCTGATACTGGTATGATAGCCAACGACATTCCTTCAATTACAACAGGTTTGCGTGGTTTAAGCTATGTAGAAGTTGAAGTTACAGGGCCAAACAGAGATTTACATTCTGGTTTATATGGTGGTGCAGTTGCAAATCCTATCAATATTTTAACAAAAATGATTGCTTCTTTGCACGACGAAAATAATCATATTACTATTCCTGGTTTTTACGATAAAGTAGAAGAATTATCAAAAATAGAAAGAGCAGAAATGGCAAAAGCTCCTTTTTCTTTAGAAAATTACAAAAAAGCATTAGACATTGAAGCTGTTTATGGTGAAGAAGGCTATTCTACCAACGAAAGAAATGCAATTAGACCTACTTTAGACGTAAACGGAATTTGGGGAGGTTATACTGGTGAAGGTGCAAAAACAGTTATTGCAAGCAAAGCTTTTGCTAAAATTTCTATGAGATTGGTACCCAACCAAGATTGGAAAGAAATTACTGAATTGTTTAAAAATCATTTTGAAAACATCGCTCCTACATCTGTAAAAGTTGTTGTAAAACCAAATCATGGAGGTCAAGGTTATGTGACTCCTATAGACAATATTGCGTATCAAGCAGCAAGTAAATCCTATGAAACTACTTTTGGAAAAACGCCAATTCCGCAAAGAAGTGGTGGTAGTATTCCTATTGTTGCTTTATTTGAACAACATCTAAAAAGTAAAACTATTTTAATGGGATTTGGTTTAAATTCTGATGCAATTCACTCACCAAACGAACATTTTGGTGTTTGGAATTACTTAAAAGGAATAGAAACTATACCATATTTTTATAAATATTTTACGGAGCTTTCTAAAATGTAATATTGCTTTTAAACAAGTTGCGTTAAGGATTGCAG
>JBGCFX010000063.1:0-2861 GCA_045110395.1 Polaribacter sp. | reverse complement strand
TAAACAACAAGATACAAGAAGGTGTTTTTTGGTTTTTTTTACAGTACAATATTTATCTTTAATTAATTCTTTTTAACTAAAGGACCTCTTTCCAAACAATAAAAATAAAATGCCCTCTACTTTATCTCCAATAGATTTTCTTAAAATACTAAAAGCTTTAGTAATATGAGCTTCAACAGATTTTATAGAAACATTTAAATATTCTGCAATTTCCACATTGGTAAGCCCTTCTTCTTTACTTAATAAAAAAGTTTGTTTGCATTTTGGTGGTAATTTATCAATTTCTTTTTTTACAATATTCATAAGTTTCTCTAAAGACTTTTCATCTTCTTCTTCAACAATATAAGTTAAGGCTTCAATATATTTTTTTTCAAGAGTAAAAACAGCTTTCTTTTTTCTGTATTGATCTATAAATTCATTGTAAACAGACTTATATAAATAGCTTTTTACTGCAAATTCTTCTTTCAACTTATTCCTGTTTTTCCAAATACTCATAAAAACATTCTGAACTATATCTTCAGCCAAATCAGAATCATTAGTTAAACTTTTGGCATAGACACATAACTTTATATGATAAGATGAAACTAAATACTGATAACCTTTAGAATCCCCTCTTTTTAAGGAGTTTATTAGTTCAATATCGTTTAGAAAAGTTTTTTTCATTTTAGAATATCATAAAATTTACCATTAATTAATACGAATGTAGAAAAAAAGTTGCTATAAAAGTTAGGGTTAAGCAAAATTATTACGTTTTGTTAGTATATAGATAATATTAATGGTCTCGAAGAAAATAGAAAATATACTAACCAAATACTTAAACAACGAAGCATCTATTATAGAATTAGATGAGTTAGAGTTATGGTTGAAAAATAAATCAAATGAAAAGATTTTCATTGAATATGTTAAAGTCAACTATCTAATTGACTTAAACCTTAACAAATTTAATTCACAAAATTCCGAAAGAAAGTTATTAGAATTTATTACTAAAGAAAAGAAAGTAAAAAGGTTAAGAAGAATTAGAGGTTTTTATAAATATGCGGCTTCAATAGCAATTCTTATATCTGTAGTTTACTTCTACAATCAAAATGGAAAATCAAAAATTCAAATAGATAATATTCCATCAGAAAGCATAACCTTAAAAATGAGTGATGGTAGTGTAAAAATAATTGATGAAAAAGGTGATTTTAAAATAAAAGATAAAGATGGTAATGAATTAGGAACTCAAAATGGAAATGCAATTGTTTATAACGATAAGGTTAAAATAGAAAAACTGGCATACAATACATTAACGGTTCCTTTTGGTAAAAGATTTGCTTTAAAGTTATCTGATGGCACCAAAGTAAACTTGAATGCTGGTACATCTTTAAGATATCCTGTTAAATTTATAGAGGGACAAAACAGACAAGTGTACGTTGAAACTGGAGAAGCGTATTTTAATGTTACTAAAGATGTAAAGCATCCATTTATAGTATCAAACAACAAAGTAAATGTGAGGGTTTTAGGAACTCAATTTAACATTAGTTCTTATCCTGAAGACAGCAACGTTTCAACAGTACTAGTAGAAGGTAGTGTTAGTATATATAACAATGATGGTTTATACAAGTTAGAAAATGCTACACTATTAAAACCTGGTTATTTAGCAGATTGGAACAAAAGGAACAAATCCATCAAAATAGAAAAGGCAGATATAGAAGTTCACACAGCTTGGATAAATGGTAGAATCATTTTAAAACATATGAAATTTGTTGATATTATAAAAAAGTTAGAACGTCATTATGATGTGAAAATAAATAACAACAACAAATCTCTAGAAGATGAATCAATAACAGCAACATTTGATATTGAAACCATTGAACAAGTTTTTGAAGTTATAAAAGAGCTTCATCCAATAGAATATAAGATTAAAGATAAAATAATAACTATTAACTAAAACAAAAATGCCAATGACATATTAATTACAGTAAATACTATTAAGTCATTATATATAAAAAATCGAAAGATGCTGGAACATCTTCCGATTAAATAATGTGACTAAAATTAATTAATCACTAAAATACACAACAAAAATATGAAAAAAGTAATTAAGTTAAGAGCTAATCGTTCTTTTCCATTAAAACTCAATTTAAAAATGAGGATTACTACATCACTGTTATTATTAGTATCGCTTTTTCAGCTTCAGGCTAATGAGTCCTATGCTCAAAAAACAAAGGTTTCATTTGAATATAAAAATGTAAGTCTTGAAACAGTATTCAATAAAATAGAATCTATTACAGATTTTAAGTTTATTTACAAAGACAAAGAAATTAACTATAAACAAAAGGTAAGTATTAAGGTTAAAAAAGAATCACTTTCTAAAGTTTTAAAACAATTACTTACCAACTCAAAAATCACTTATTTAGTTAATGGGAAACAAATTATTTTAAAACCTCTTAAATTAGCTGTTAATCCCAAAAAAGAAATTAAAAAAGCGAAACTTCTAAAAATTCCAATTACAGGTAGCGTAGTTGATAAAAGTGGTAACTCTTTACCTGGTGCTAGTATTATTGAAAAAGGCACAACAAATGGTACTGAAACAGATTTTGACGGTAATTTTAAAATTTCAGTAGCCAATAATAATGCAATTTTAGTAGTCCAATATCTAGGTTATGCTAAAAAAGAAATTGCAGTAAAAGATAAGACGACTTTTAAAATAGTTTTACTGGAAGATGCAGCTTCACTTGATGAAATTGTAGTCATTGGATATGGTTCATTATCTAGATCTAAAGTATTAGGAGCTGTAACATCAGTTGGTGCAGAAGACATAAGCGAATTACCTGTAAGTAGTCTAGATGACGCGATTGCAGGTCGTGTTGCAGGTGTGC
>JBGCFX010000062.1:0-2944 GCA_045110395.1 Polaribacter sp. | reverse complement strand
CTAAAAGGACAAGGTGTTACTACTGGAATCTCTGCTTCAGATAGAGCAAAAACCGTAAAAGCGCTTATTGACCCAACACTAAAACCATTTGAACTTGCACGACCAGGACATATTTTTCCACTAAAAGCAAAAGAAGGTGGCGTTTTACGTAGAACAGGTCATACAGAAGCTGCTATAGATTTTGCAAGATTAGCTGGTTTAGAACCAGCAGGTGTTATTGTAGAAATTATGAATGATGATGGAACAATGGCACGTTTACCACAACTTTTAGAGGTTTCCAAAAAGTTCGATATTAAAATTGTTTCTATAGAGGATTTGGTTGCTTATAGAATGGAACACGATTCTTTAATAGAAAAGAAAGAAGATTTCGATATTATTACACGTTTTGGAGAATTTAGATTAAGAGCTTTCCAACAGACTACTAATAATCAAATACATATAGCATTAACTAAAGGAACTTGGTCTAAAGAAGATGGGGTTTTAACAAGAGTAAATTCTACTTCTGTAAACAATGATATTTTAGGAACTTTAACCAATAATGCTGATAAAAAGCTAGACCAAATGTTTCAAGTAATTAATGATGAAGGAAAAGGTGCTATCATTTTTGTAAATCAGCAAAACCAGTCTCAAAATTTATTGAGTAGATTGTCTATTTTAAAAGAAAATCAAGAAAATGGGGAAATAAAAGCCCCAGAAATTAAAATGGATGCCAAAGATTTCGGAATTGGAGCTCAAATTCTACACGATTTAAACATCAGTAAACTAAAATTAATTACCAATACACAACAAACAAAACGAGTTGGTATGATTGGTTATGGCTTGGAAATTGTAGATTATGTTACTTATTAGTTTTTAGTTTTTAGTTTTTAGTTTTTAGTTTTTAGTTTTTAGTTTTTAGTTTTTAGTTTTTAGTTTTTAGCAAAAATGAAAACTAATCGACTTTAAAACTAAATCAAACTAACCTCCTACTTCAATCTTCAAACTTCACTCTTCAAGCCTAAACCTTCAAACTTCCTACATTTATTTCAACAGGTTTTTCACCTTTAACAAACCATCTAGCTGTATGAATTCCTCTTAAATAAATTTTATCATCCAAAACTTCTAACCAACTTCCCTCTCGCAAACCAAGAACGTTCGTTTCATTAAAAATATGATATTCTTTAATACGAGTTTCTCTAGTTTCTCCCATGTGAATTGATCCTTTTATCGGATCTAAATAATGTGCATTTATATTAAAAGGAATACAACCTAAAGTTGTAAAACTTGGTGGATACACAATTGGCATATCATTCGTATTCATCATAGAAACCCCACAAATATTACTTCCTGCACTTGTTCCTAAATAAGGAGTTCCTTTTTCTAAGACGTCCTTTAAAGTTGATAAAACATCATTCTTATAAAGCTGATTCACCAACTCAAAAGTGTTTCCTCCACCAGTAAAAATTGCTTCCGTATTTAGAATGGCTTTTTTAGGATTTTTGTATTCATGCAACCCCTTCACATCAATATTAATTTTAGAAAATGCTTTTTTTGCAATAGCAGTATAAGCACCATAAGAAATTCCTCCTGGTCTTGCAAAAGGAATAAAAACAAGTGTTTTTACTTCTTTAAAATGTATTTTTAAAGTAGGTAATAAATATTCTAAATATCCACTTCCATGAATGGTTGAAGTACTTGCAATTATCATTTTTTTCATCAACCAAAAATAATACAATAGATCAAAAGATTTTTCTTAAATTAGATGAAAATTAAAGTTATGAAATTTAAAATCTTATTACTACTAACCTTTATTACATTATTTTCTTCTTGTGAAACAGATAACACTACAAATATTGCAATTACAGAAGCAGATTTACTTGGTACTTGGCAAGTTAAAGAACAAACCTTAAAAGGGACTATAACTTATACTATTAGTGGCATAACAAATACTGTTGATTATGATGCTTATGCTAAAGATATTAGTATGACCTTAACTTTTAATGATACTCCTAAAAAGGTTTCTGCTTCAGGAAAATATACACTTGTTGCAACTTCAAGTTTTTTGGGACAACCTATAACTGAAGAAGAATTGGTGGAAGCTGATACAAATCCTGCACAAAACCCAACTTGGGCTTTAAACGGAAACAACCTTACTATGAGTAATGATAATAATATACCTCAAAATTTAATAGTAGAAAGTTATGATGGTAAAATTTTAAGACTTAAAGCAGAAATTGACGAACCTGAAAATAGTAATTCTCAGGATGTAAACATTAAAACAACAATTTATTTTGTTTTAGAAAAATAAATTGTTAATAAACAATATTCTTAAAAGCATCATAAAATTTATGATGCTTTTTTCGTTTAACAAAATTTTATAAATCTGTTAGTAGATTTTTAAGAAGCACTCCTCTTTTCTTTGTTGAATGAGAAAAACATTACTCTTAATAATAATCTTAATTTCTACATCTTTAATTTCTCAAGAAAAAAGAAAGCTAATTTATGGTTTTGTAACTATAGATAGTATTGCAATAAATGATGTACACATCATTAATAAAAACACTCAAAAAGGAACAATTTCTAATGATAATGGTTCTTTTGAACTCCCAGTAAAACTAGGAGATACACTTTTCTTTTCTCATTTAAACTTAAAAAGTAAAACGATTGTAGTTGCAGAAAAAAATATAAAATCTTCTAAAATAATCATAAAATTAAATGAAAACATAGCTGTTTTAGATGCCTTTACTTTAGAAAAACCTAAAAGTATTTTTTATGTAGACCCAACTATTAAAATCTATAATGGCCCAGTTGTAAATGCAAAAGTTTTAAATTTACCTTATGCAAATACAAAACCCAAAGTAGATGAATCTATTGTAAAATTAAGTTCTGGTGGTGTGGTAAGTTTAGATAATTTAATAAATACGCTAAATGGTAATAAAAGAAGGAAAAGAATTGTAGAAAAATT
>JBGCFX010000061.1:0-6387 GCA_045110395.1 Polaribacter sp. | reverse complement strand
CCTTGTCTAAAATGGCAAATGGTATTTGTAATAATTTGTTGTTAGCAACGTATTTATCAGCAAAATGTCTTGTTTATTTTGCACCTGCTATGGATTTAGATATGTATATTCATCCATCAACAAAAAATACTTTAGAAAAATTACAATCTTTTGGTAATGTTATGATACCTGCAACTTCTGGTGAATTAGCTAGTGGTTTGGTTGGTGAAGGGAGAATGGCAGAACCTCAAGATATTGTTTCATTTATAGAGAATGATATTTTATCAAAATTACCTTTAAAAGGTAAAAAATTGTTATTAACTGCTGGTCCAACTTATGAAGCCATAGATCCTGTGCGATTTATAGGCAATCATTCTTCTGGTAAAATGGGATTTGCAATTGCAAAAGCAGCTGCTAATTTAGGAGCTGAAGTTATTTTAATTTCAGGCCCAAGTAACCAACAAATAAAACATAGTTTAGTACAAAGAATTGATGTAGTTTCTGCTGATGAAATGTATACTGCAGCACACAAATATTTTAATGAGGTAGATATTGCCATACTTTCTGCTGCTGTTGCAGATTACAAACCAAAAAATATAGCAACTCAGAAAATAAAAAAGAAAGATTCTACGTTAGAGATTCAGTTAACAAAAACAAAAGATATTTTAGCATCTTTAGGTGAAATAAAGAAAAATCAATTTTTGGTTGGGTTTGCTTTAGAAACCAATAATGAGTTAGAAAATGCAAAAAATAAACTAAAAAGAAAGAATTTAGATGCTATTGTTTTAAATTCTTTGCAAGATAAAGGTGCAGGTTTTGCAACAGACACAAATAAAATTACTATTATTGATACAAATTTGAATGAGAAATCTTTCGAATTAAAATCTAAAGTTGAGGTTGCTAAAGACATCATCAACGAAATAGTAAAGAAAATGAATTAAAAATATCTTGATACAAACTCAAATGTAAATTCGAGTAATTCTTATTTTAGGTTGAATTGTATCAAACACAAATTATAAATAACAAAATGCGTAAACTTATATTTCTTTTTCTGTTATTTTTCTCAGTTTTTGCAATTAAATCGCAAGAATTAAATTGTTTGATAAACGTGAACTTTAACCAGGTTCAGGGTTCAAATACGCAAGTATTTAAGACCTTACAATCTTCTTTGACAGAATTTGTAAATCAAACAAAATGGACAAATAGAGAAGTCGAACCAGAAGAACGTATTAATTGTGCAATGAATATTATTGTAACTTCTAGAACCGATAATACATTTACTGCCACTTTACAAGTGCAATCTACAAGACCAGTTTATGGTTCTTCTTACGAAACACCTTTATTAAATTTAAAAGACAACGAATTCAATTTTAAATACAATGAATTTGATCCGTTAATTTATAACAGAAACTCTTTTGATAGCAATTTAATTTCTACGATTGTTTTTTATGCAAATGTTATCATTGGTGTAGATGCAGATACTTTTAAATTAAAAGGTGGTGAAGCCTATTTAAAAGAAGCACAAAATGTTATGTTACAAGCACAGCAAAGTGGTTTATCTTCTTGGCAAAATGTGGTAGGGAAACAAAATCGTTTTTTGTTGATTGATAATCTACTATCGCCAAAATTGGTAGCTTACAGAAATGCAATGTATAAATACCATATACAAGGTTTAGATACTTTTGCAAAGAATAAAGGAACTGCAAAACAAACCATAGAAGATAGTGTACTTTCTTTAGAAAGTATTTATAATAAAACTGTGGGTAATTATTTAATTCGTTTGTTTTTTGATGCCAAAGCAGATGAAATTGTTAATCTTTATGAAGATGGCCCAGAAACAAGAAACCAAAATCGATTGGTAACTGCAGTCAGAAAAATATCTCCTAATAATAATTCTAAGTGGAAAGATATTAAATAATAGGTTTTATTCTTCTAAAAAATAACTGGGTAATACTTCTAAAACAATTGCTAGTTTAAAAAGCATTTCTACTTTTAACTTAGTATAACCATTTTCTAAACGATGATAAGCTCTCTGGTCTATTCCTAATCTGTCTGCAATATAATCTTGTGAATATTCTTTTTGATTTCTTAAAGTTCTAATTCTTTTTCTAACCTTATCTACTTTTTCTACAATTAGCATATTATTATTATTATTATTATGCGAAATTCCTAAACATTTTTTTTCAAAGGTAATTATACTCTTTGTTTTTTGCAATAGACACTTTTTGTCTTACCAATTATGGTAAGACAAAAAATAGGTATTTTACCTTTTTTTTGGTATTGACAAGTTGTTTTTTGTAATTTATGTTTGTGTAATCTTTGCAAAGGTGGTCATAGAGTTTTGAGTGACCTTAAAAAATTCACAAAAAATAATAATTATATAAATGTATTTTAAAAGAAATAATTATAATAAATGCATCTATTTAAATCAACTTTAATTATGAGAAAAATAAAAATTAAATTAGCAACTACCTTGTTATCTCTTACAATATGCTTTTTTTTAGTATATTCATGTAGTAATGATGAAAATCAAATTACTGAAGAATTTAGTACTATAGAACTTCCCCTCGAATTTCAATCAAAAATAAGTAAAAGTGCAAAAAATGAAAACACAAATGATTCAGAATTATTTACAGAAGATTATACTTTTAATTTAATTTTGAATGATGGTACAAACATTGATGTTAAATTTAGAGCTAGTGGTAAATTGAACTCTGATGGACTTACAAGTCTTGAAATAGAAAATAATTTTTTTGAAAAAACAGGACTCTCACCTAATTTTTTGACAGAAAACCAAAGTAAAGTAAGTAAAATATTTAAAAATAAAATTTTATCAAAAAAGTCCTGTTGGGCTCAATGTAAAGAAGATAGAGAAACAGGTTTTGGTAGAGCAATTTGTAGAACAGGTTGTGTTTTAAAAGATATTGCTAGAATAGCGAAAGAATTAGCTCTTACAATTGCTGCAATAAATTTATTATAGTGATAAAAAATTATAAATATATTTTTTTAAGTATCTTTTTGTGTAATACTTTGTTTGTATTTTCACAAAAGGATACTTTAAATTTAATACAAAAATTAGATGAAATTAAAATTATAAGTTCAACTCAAAAAAAAGAAGCTTATAAAATATTAAAAGAAGCCAAAAAGAGATTGAAAGTTAATTATCCTTTTCAAAATGGAATAAATTATCTTGCAAAATCATTTTTTTTTTCAATAAAAGACAGTACTGAAGTTACTTTTTTAATTCATTATCACAAATTAATGAACTCAACAATTAAAGTACTTAGTACAACTTCACAACAAAATATTAAAATTAATTATTTATTTCAAATCATTTACGCAAATTTAAAATGGGCTAAAAAAAGTAAAGGTAAAATAATGAATTTTACAGAAGATTTGCACTTCTATTTTATAGAAACAGGTTCTAAATATCAAGTAAATTATTTTCAAATACAAAAAAAAGATTTTTCTTTTAAAAAAATTATTGTTTCAAAAAGGAAAAAAGGAGAAAAAATATTAAGGTGTGAAAATGGTAAACTTGAAGTAAATTTTAATAAAGAAACAAAATTTTATCATCCTAAAAATTTGACTTTAAAGTGTTATACAGATGATGATACTTTTTTATACAAGCATCAAATATCGTTTTTAAAAACTTTACCTTTTAAAAAACTGAACAAAAACAGTGAAAATGTGTATAGAATTTTAAAACTTTACACAAATGGCTTAGCAGAAACTCCTTAATTTATAAAATTACATAAAGTCTTTTTTAAATAAAATATAATCAAAATTTTCACTAATTTTATTCCATAAAAATTAGTCAATTTGCTTACACAACTTTCTATAAATAACTACGCTTTAATCAACCAATTATCTATTGATTTTTCCTCAGGATTATCCATAATTACAGGAGAAACTGGAGCAGGGAAATCTATTTTATTAGGTGCTTTAGGTTTGGTTTTAGGTAATAGAGCAGATTTATCTTCCTTAAAAGATACTTCTAACAAATGTATTGTAGAAGCTAAAGTGGCACTTTCTAATTACAATTTACAAGATTTTTTTGATGAAGTAGATTTAGATTATGAAGATGAAACTATTATTAGAAGAGAAATTTTGCCTTCAGGAAAATCGAGAGCATTTGTAAACGATACACCAGTTACACTTTCTGTTTTAAACGAATTAAGAACAAAGTTGATTGATGTTCATTCTCAGCATCAAACAATGCAATTATCAGATACTGCTTTTCAGTTTGCTATTTTAGATGCTTTAGCAAAAAATAAAGATAGAATTAGTTCTTATAAAAGAGGTTTTGTTCAATTAAATGAACTTAAAAACGAGTTAGAAACTTTAGAAAATCAGCAAAAAGAAGCCAACAAACAATATGATTATAATTTGCATTTGTTTACAGAGTTAGAAGAAGCAAATATTAAGGTTGATGAACAAGAAGAATTAGAAGCAACATTAGAGAAATTAAACAATATAGAAGACATTCAATTAAACTTATCAGAAAGTTTAGAATTGTCTGTAAATGAAGATGTTGGTCTGCAAAACTTATTAAATACATTAGAACATAAAATTTCTAAAATCGCACCTTTTTCAAAAGAATATCAAGAAATTTCTGAAAGAATTACTTCTGTAAAAATTGAAATTGATGATATTGTTTCAGAATTGGAAAATGCTAATGAAAATGTAGAATTTGATCCAAATGAAGCTGAAAAAATTAATGATAGACTACAATTGTTATATAATTTACATAAAAAACACTATGTAAATTCTAATTCTGAATTATTAAAGGTTTTCGAAGAATTATCAACTAAAGTACAACAAGTTGAATCTGCTGAAGAAGATTTATTACAAAAAAAAGCGGCAATTCATGCAGTTGCAGAAAAACTAGACACACTTGCAGATAAAATTACAAAAGCAAGAAAAAAAGCAATACCAAATTTAACCAAAGAATTAGAAAAATTATTGGCAGATTTAGGGATGGAAAATGCACGTTTTTCCATAAAAGTAAAACCAACAATTATTTATTTTTCTAACGGAAAAGATACTTTAGAATTCCTGTTTTCTGCAAATAAAGGAGGCAATTTTGGCGAACTTAAAAAAGTCGCTTCTGGTGGAGAATTATCAAGAATAATGCTATCTGTAAAAACAGTTTTATCTGCAAATACACAATTATCAACCATTATTTTCGATGAAATTGATACAGGAGTTTCTGGAGAAGTTTCTAATAAAATAGCAGCAATTATGCAGCAAATGAGCACCAATATGCAAGTAATAGCCATTACGCATTTGCCACAAATTGCAGCAAAAGGAAAAAATCATTACAAAGTTTATAAAGAAGAAGTTAATGGAGTAACAACTACTAATTTAAAGCAACTTTCTAAAGAGGAAAGAATTGTAGAAATTGCAGGAATGTTAAGTGGTAAAAATATTTCAGATTCAGCTTTAACACACGCAAAAGAATTGTTGAATTAGTTTTAGAAACAAGAAACAAGAAGTGAGTGTCATTTCGAAATGAGCTTTTTAGCCTTTCGACTTTGCTCAAGATAAACTAATGAGAAATCTCATAGCACAAAAAACCAACAACAAAAAACCAACAATCATAAAATGTACAACTTACTAAAAGGAAAAAAAGGAATTATTTTTGGCGCATTAAATGAACATTCTATTGCATGGAAAGTAGCAGAAAAAGCACACGAACAAGGTGCTGAATTTGTGTTAACAAATGCACCAATTGCAATGAGAATGGGAGAGTTAGATGTTTTAGCAGCAAAAACAGGCTCGCAAATTATTCCAGCAGATGCAACATCTATAGAAGATTTAGAAAATTTAGTAGAAAAATCTATAGAAATTTTAGGCGGAAAAATAGACTTTGTTTTACACTCAATTGGTATGTCTGTAAATGTTAGAAAAGGCAAACCCTACACAGATCCAAAATACGATTTTACCACAAAAGGTTGGGATGTTTCTGCAGTTTCATTTCACAAAACAATGAATGTTTTGTACAACAAAAATGCAATGAATCAATGGGGAAGTATTGTTGCACTTACTTATATGGCAGCACAAAGAGTGTTCCCAGATTATAATGATATGGCAGACAATAAAGCTTATTTAGAAAGCATCGCACGTAGTTTTGGTTACTTTTTTGGAAGAGATCACAAGGTTCGTGTAAACACAATTTCGCAATCGCCAACACCAACCACAGCTGGTTCTGGTGTAAAAGGTTTTGATGGTTTTATAGCCTATGCAGAAAAAATGAGTCCTTTAGGAAACGCAACTGCAGCAGATTGTGCAGATTATACAATTTCGTTGTTTTCAGATTTGACTAAAAAAGTAACCCTGCAAAACCTATTTCACGATGGTGGATTCTCAAATATGGGCGTAAGTGATGCAGTTATGGAAAAGTTT
>JBGCFX010000060.1:0-4163 GCA_045110395.1 Polaribacter sp. | reverse complement strand
TTTAAATTAATTATACTTTTTTTCTAAATAATCCTTAATCAATTGAAAATGTTCTATTTATAATTGATAAGTTTTTGTCGAATTTTAATACTTTATAATATATCTGAAATGTAATAGCATAATAAACTAATAAAACATCCCCTTTTTTTTTTATAAAAGGTACATTTTAATTAAGCCAAAAGTCTATGATATTATTTTTTTGCACCTTAAAATTGCAACAAAATTTTATATCTCTAAAAAACTATTCTTAAAAATACTAATAACTGTGTTAGGGATTGAAGCAACTGTTTGAGCTCTTTTGTGAAGGATGAACTAAAAGCGGGTGAGTAAAGCACGACCACGTTTTTTTACGTGGGAACACCCAAAATAAAAGCCAAATAATAAGTATACATATATATTGTGTAAAAAATTGTTTTCTAATATCTTTGCAATCCAAAAAATAGATTCTATTAAATGATTAAAGTTACTTTACCTGACGGAACTGTTAAAGAGTTTGAGCAAAATAGCACACCAATGGAGGTTGCTAAAAGTATTAGTGAAGGGTTTGCAAGGAATGTAATTTCTGCAAATTATAATGGTACAACCATTGAAACCACCACTCCACTAACCACAGATGGCGCTTTGATTTTATACACTTTTAATGACAAAGGTGGTAAGAAAGCATTTTGGCATTCATCAGCACATGTTTTGGCTGAAGCTATTTTAAGTTTTTATCCAAAGGCTAAATTAACTATTGGACCTGCAATTGAAAATGGTTTCTATTACGATATAGATTTTGGTGATGAAGTTATTTCTGATAAAGATTTTCCGAAAATTGAAAAGAAGTTTTTAGAGATTGCTCGTGGAAAATATGCTTTTTCTTTAAGATCTGTTTCTAAAGCAGATGCTTTATCATTATATAAAGGGGAAAATAACGAGTATAAAGTTGAGTTGATTGAAAATTTAACTGATGGAGATATTACATTTTGTGACCACAGCAACTTTACAGATTTATGTAGAGGAGGCCATGTACCAAATACAGGCATTATAAAAGCGATTAAAATAATGAGTGTTGCTGGTGCTTATTGGAGAGGTGATGAAAAAAATAATCAGCTGACACGTGTTTATGGAATTAGTTTTCCAAAACAAAAAATGCTAACTGAATATTTAGAATTATTAGAAGAAGCTAAAAAGCGTGATCATAGAAAACTAGGTAAAGAATTAGAATTATTTACTTTTTCTCAAAAAGTTGGTGCTGGTTTGCCTTTATGGCTACCAAAAGGCGCTGCTTTACGAGCTCGTTTGGAAGATTTCTTAAAAGCCGCACAGAAAAAAGCGGGTTACGAAATGGTGATGACGCCACATATTGGTCAGAAAGAGCTATATGTTACTTCTGGACATTATGAAAAATATGGTGAAGACAGTTTCCAAGCAATAAAAACTCCGAAAATGGATGAAGAGTTTTTATTGAAGCCTATGAACTGTCCACATCACTGTGAAGTATATAACTTTAAACCTTATTCTTACAAAGACTTACCAAAACGTTTTGCAGAATTTGGAACCGTTTATAGATATGAACAAAGTGGAGAACTACATGGCTTAACAAGAGTTAGAGGTTTTACACAAGATGATGCGCATATATTTTGTACTCCAGAACAATTAGACCAAGAATTTAAAGAAGTTATAGATTTAGTTTTATATGTTTTTGGTTCTTTAGGTTTTGAAGATTTTACAGCACAAGTTTCAATTAGAGATAAAAGTAATCCTGATAAATATATAGGAGATACTGAAACTTGGGAAGTTGCAGAACAAGCAATTATAAATGCAGCAACAGATAAAGGTTTAAATTTTGTGATTGAAGAAGGCGAAGCTGCCTTTTACGGACCAAAATTAGACTTTATGGTAAAGGATGCTTTAGGCAGAAGTTGGCAACTTGGAACGATTCAGGTTGATTATAATTTACCAAAACGTTTCGATTTAACGTATACTGGTTCAGATAATCAATCTCATAGACCTGTAATGATTCACAGAGCACCATTTGGTTCTATGGAGCGTTTTATTGCAGTTTTACTAGAGCATACAGGAGGAAACTTCCCACTTTGGTTGACACCAGATCAAGTTATCTTACTGCCAATCAGTGATAAATATCAAAAATATTCAGAAAAAGTTTTAGAATCGTTAGAAAATTCCGAAATTCGCGCCCTCGTAGATAACCGAAGTGAAAAAACTGGACGTAAAATACGAGATGCAGAAGTTAGTAAAATCCCATTTATGGTGATTGTTGGAGAGAAAGAAGAACAAGATGGTACAGTTTCTGTAAGAAAACATGGTGAAGGCGATTTAGGTACATTTACAATTGAAGAATTTGTATCATTAATAAAAGCAGAAGAAAGTAAAACATTAAAGAAATTTAAGTAAATTTGAATTTCAAAAAATAAAGATTGATAAAACAATCATAAGTTAAATTTTAAAACTATAAGTCATAGCAATACGTAGAAGTAGGTCCAGAAGACCATTAAGAGTAATCAGAGAAGATCAACATAGGATTAATGAGAAAATAAAATATGTTGACGAAGTTCGTCTTGTGGGCGACAATGTAGAAGTTGGTGTATATCCTTTAGATAAAGCTAAGGATTTGGCCAGAGAGCAGGAGTTGGATTTGGTAGAGATTTCACCAAAAGCAAAACCACCTGTTTGTAAAATTATTGATTACAAGAAATTCTTGTATGAGCAAAAGAAGCGAGAAAAAGCTCTAAAATCTAAAGCCACAAAGGTTACGATTAAAGAGATTCGTTTTGGACCCCAAACAGATGAGCATGATTATGAGTTTAAAAAGAAACATGCTATAAAATTCTTGCAAGAAGGTGCAAAGTTAAAAGCATTTGTGTTTTTTAAAGGTAGATCTATCATCTTTAAAGAACAAGGGCAAATACTTTTACTAAAATTGGCTCAAGAATTAGAAGAATATGGTAAAGTTGAGCAATTACCTAAATTAGAAGGTAAACGTATGATTATGTTTATTGCTCCTAAAAAAGTGAAATAAAATTCTGATTTAATTATCAGAACTAAAGATAATAAGCAAGTTAAAACGAAGGAGAAATGCCTAAAATGAAAACCAAATCTAGTGCCAAGAAAAGATTTAAACTTACTGGTACTGGAAAATTAAAAAGAAAGCACGCGTTTAAAAGTCATATCTTAACAAAGAAGTCTAAAAAACGTAAATTAAAGTTAACTCATGACACTTTAGTACATAAAGCAGATGAGTCTAACGTTAAGCTAATGTTGAACTTAAAGTAAGTTTAATAAGGGAATTTAATTATTAACCATGTAATGTAGCAATTAAAGTCATTTTTAATTAAAAGTACTAAAGATAGTCGCTCACTACAAAACACATTGAAATTATGCCAAGATCAGTAAATTCAGTAGCCTCAAGAAAAAGAAGAAAAAAAATCTTGAAGGCAGCAAAAGGTTACTTTGGACGTAGAAAAAACGTTTATACAGTAGCAAAAAATGCGGTTGAAAAAGGTATGCTTTATGCATATAGAGACCGTAAAAACAATAAGAGAAACTTCCGTTCTTTATGGATAATGCGTATAAACGCAGCAGCTCGTTTGCACGGAATGTCTTACTCTCAGTTTATGGGAAAAGTTAAAGCTAATAATATCGAATTAAACCGAAAGGTTTTAGCAGATTTAGCTGTAAACAACCCAGACGCTTTTAAGGCAGTTGTAGAGAAAATTAAATAAATATTAATACTTGCTTATATTTAAAAACCCAAACTTTTAGTTTGGGTTTTTTTTATAAATTTACATTTCTAAATAAATAACAAAATGAAATCATTTTTAAGTGCCCTTTTGATACTAACAGCTACATTATCTTTCTCTCAAGAAACTGAAGTAGAACCAAATTCTATAGAAAATCAGTTTGATAAAATTTACAGAACTTCTACTACCTACCAAGTTTACAAGGTAATTAGCAAAGAACGCTATCAAAAGTTAAAACTAAATGTTTTAGACTCTTTAAACTCTTCGAAAAAACTAATTTTAGAACAAAAAACCTTATTTAAAAAAGAAACAATTAACTCTGCTGAATTAGAAATTAAATTAACAAAGACCAGAATTGAAAGAGATATGGCTTTAAAACAAGAAAACTCCATATCTCTTTTTGGGATGCAATTAAGCAAA